>NZ_JBHIRW010000026.1:0-21780 GCF_042197445.1 Bartonella sp. AA1HLJMS
AAAAATGTAGATTTTTGGCTTTCACTTGATGTCCCCACCGGTTGCGAGCGCCCTCGCATTAGTATTCCGGGGTCTGGAAGTGCTGACTCAAAACAGCCCCTTGCTTTTAGTGCTGAAAGCACTTGGACATAACAAGAGCCCCCGGAAATTCCGGGATATCCGCAAAAGCGGTTTTATTTCTAGTTTGAGTTTTTCGGGCTTCCAGACCCTATTTGATTGTCGCGTATACAACCAAAAACACAAGCCTCCTTCATAAGGCAATTACTTTCAATCGTCAATTGAAATTACAACAGTGTTTCTTGTTTGTTGTTTCAAGTTTTCACGTAATTAATGCGTATATTATACATAAAAATATTGCTTGAGATACTTTAGATACTTGTAAAAATTGTAAAGCGAAATTAAAGGGTGATGGCAAGGTAATGGGGTGATTTTCTCCTTTACGATTTTATGTTTTCTCCCCCAAATTAGGCTGTTTTCCCGCTTTGAAGAGTACATAAACAGATAAATATTCTTGTCCCGATATGGTATACATAAGATGATATAACTTGTCGTTTTTATTCATCTTAAATCGAGGTATCTCAAATATGTTGTTCGTAAATAGTATAAATTAAAGTCCATGAAATATAACAATCTTTATGTTTAATATAATAAATTTCATTTACCTGAGTTGGTTAAAAATGTTATTATAATTCTTGCTTTTAAGAAGTTCATAAGAGCCATTTTTATTCAGATGCTTGTGTGGTGCAAGCGAATGGTTTTGATTGCTTCAGTATGAACAGGCTGGAATGAGAGAATCTGATGATATTTTTGGCTTTTGTTACAAGGTGTAAAGCGATATAAATATCTTTATTGTAAAACTCTTTTTTCAGAAATCGTAAATATTGAGATATCATATTGATAGAGACTTGATAACAGTGGGCTTGTAGAGGAAAATTGCATGAGGGTTTTTTATTTTTTATGCGTTATTTCTTCATTGTTTTGCAAAGGGCGCGCTTCTGAGGCAAGCATAATGGGAACGCCATCACGAATAGGGTAGGCAAGTTTGGCTTTGAGAGAAATGAGCTCTTGTGTTTTTCGGTTGAAAGAGAGAGTACCTTTCGTCATTGGGCAGACGAGCAATTCGAGCATTTTTGGATCTGTGGTCATTTTTTTCATGTTTGGACATTCATTAGTTTAAGCGGTAATCTGTTCCTGTTTGTTTCATGAGCGAGCGTTCTGTTAATGCAAGAAGAGTTTGGGCACGGCTTTCAATATCTGGAGCTTCAAGGAGAGCTTGTTTTTCTGCTGGTGTAAAGGGGATAAGAGCTGAAAAAGCATTAACCAATATAGGTGTAGGGGCTTCTATGATGCTGCTCCAATTATATTCCATTTCATGTATGGTTAGATATTTTTCTACAACGTCGAGTAAGTTCTCTCGGTTAATGCTTTCTTCAATATCAAATTCTTGCAAGTCTTTTATGTTTGATTGGATGAGAGCTGTTCGATAGGATTTTGTGTTTTTCAATTCTTGTTCTAAAGTGAAGCGGCAAACACCTTGTAAGATAATGAACAGTTGTCCGTTTCCTGTTTCACTGTAGTTTGTAATACGCCCTATACAGCCTGTTTTATAAAGTTGTGTAGAGAAGCGATCTGTATCCGATGAAAGTGGTTGAATAATGCCCAATAGACGATCAGTTACCATAACATTTTCAATCATTTCAAGTGATTCTGGTTCAAAAATATTGAGTGATAAAAAACCACCGGGTAGTAAGAGTGCACCTTCTAAAGGAAAAAGAGCAATTTGTTTTGGAAGATCATTTTCGCAATTGTAAGAGATATTACCAGCTTTCATGAGTATTTTGTCACCTTTGTTCGGTAGTTTTAGTCTGTAAATAGTCGCTATTTATGACACTATTGAGAAAGCAGAAAACCTACTTCTTGTGCATTAAAATCATACTTATAAAATATTTGAAGTCCTTATTCTCAAAAAGAATATGAAACCCTATTTTTAAGGTTGAACTGCGCGCGAAAGAGTATTGCTTTGCGATCTTTTTAGTGTGTGACGTTTTGCATGATTTTCAAGAGGTGTTTTTGTTTATAGCTTTTGATTTTTGTCTTAAATTTCCTAAAATGTGTTGCTTGCAATTTTTGTAAGGTTCAAAAGGACACTATTATAAATCTTTTGAAGGAGCTTATGCAAGTTTTAAAATGAGAACATTTTCATCACTTTACTAATGACAGTGTGATGAAGATAGGCTATAGGTTTAAATATGCTGGAAAGAGCGTTATCGTTTCTTTCATTCTTTTGCGGGAGAGTGCAAATTGCAAATTTTCGCATTGCCGCCGAAGGGGAAATAGCCCATAATCTCTCAGGCTTTAAGGACCGTAAAAGGAAGAAGGCAGATCTGGAAAGTCGGGAGAACCCGCGCCGAAGGTGTAAGCGAAAAATCTTTTCGCGAGTCTCTCAGGTTGATGACAGAGGGGGCAGAGACGACCATATTCTATGGGCGTTAGCGCAGCTTTGGAGTTATTATGGGCACAGCACAAGAAACATCTTTTTTAAAAACACTTCCTTTATATGATTTGCATGAAAAAGCAGGAGCAAAATTTGGTGCTTTTGCGGGTTGGAACATGCCTTTAACTTATCCTCTTGGCGTTTTAAAAGAGCATCTTCATACGCGTGCACATGCAGGACTTTTTGATATTTCTCATATGAAATTGATTGCGGTTGAAGGGGCACAAGCTGTGGAATTTTTGTCCTATGCTTTTCCCATTGATGCAGCAGCTTTAAAGATTGGGCATTCACGGTATAATTATTTGCTTAATGAGCAGGCTGGTATTCTTGATGATCTTATTATTACCCGTTTGGAAGAGGGTCGTTTTATGTTGGTCGCCAATGCTGGGAATGCACAGGCTGATTTTTTAGAATTGGAAAAGCGTGCGGTTGATTTTGAATGTCAAGTGATTGCCCTTGAAAGGGTATTGCTTGCGCTTCAAGGTCCTGAAGCGGCCGCTGTTCTTGCTGATGCCGATTTACCAGGGAATGAATTGTTCTTTATGCAAGGATTCGAACCACAACAGGATTGGTTTATAACGCGTTCTGGTTATACGGGAGAGGATGGTTTTGAAATTGCTTTGCCTATAGGGCATGCGCATATGTTGGCTGAAAAATTGCTGAGTGATTCTCGTGTTGAGTGGATTGGGCTTGCCGCACGCGATAGCTTGCGGTTGGAAGCGGGGCTGTGTTTGCATGGAAATGATATTACCCCTGATACGACACCTATTGATGCGGCTCTAATATGGGCTGTTCCTAAAAGTGTTCGAGAAAAAGCACAATTTTATGGTGCGAAGGCTTTTCTTGAAGCACTGCAAAAAGGACCGGCTCGTTGTCGTGTTGGATTAAAACCGCAAACGCGTCAACCTATTCGTGCCGGTGCGGTGCTTCTTGATGATCAAGGTAATGAGATTGGCATTGTAACATCAGGTGGTTTTGGTCCTTCTTTTGATGGTCCTGTCGCGATGGGTTACGTTCCTGTTGATTTTAAAGTTGAAGGGACACAAGTCTTTACAGAACTGCGAGGCAAAAAGATTGTATTATCAGTTCATTCTCTTCCCTTTGTTGAACAACGTTATTTTAAAGGATGATTTTTTATGTCTAAAACTTATTTTACACATGACCATGAATGGCTTAGCGTTGAAGGGCAGGTGGTGACTGTTGGGGTTACGCATTATGCGCAAGAGCAATTAGGGGATTTGGTTTTTGTTGATTTACCACAAAGTGGAACAAAACTTTCCAAAGGAGAGGCGGCGGCTGTTGTAGAATCAGTGAAGGCGGCTTCAGATGTTTATGCTCCTCTTGATGGTGAAGTGGTCGAAATAAATGAAGCCTTGGCTGATAATCCTGAACTGGTAAACCAGAAACCCGAAACAGAAGGCTGGTTATGGAAAATGACATTGCAGGATGAGACACAACTGGAGGGGTTGTTGGATAAAGATGCTTATAAGGCTTTGATTGGATGAGTACCATGATCGAGCGTTCTTTTTCTTCTCGACATATTGGGCTGCGTCCTGATGAAACACAAAAAATGCTTGATGTTTTAGAGCTTGATTGTGTTGAGACACTTATTTCTCAAGCTGTTCCACACTCTATCCATTTGGGACGTTCACTGAATCTTCCAGAGGCTGCTAGTGAAGGACAAGCCTTGGAAGAACTCTCCAAGATGATGGAGCGTAACCATGTGCACAAAAGTTTTATTGGGCAAGGATATCATGGAACTTATGTGCCTCCGGTTATTTTACGAAATCTGTTTGAAAATCCTGCTTGGTATACTGCTTATACGCCTTATCAAGCAGAAATTAGCCAAGGTCGTTTAGAGCTTTTATTTTATTTTCAGACATTGGTTAGTGAACTAACAGGTTTGCCTGTTTCTGCTGCTTCCCTTCTTGATGAAGCAACTGCTTTAGCTGAAGCCAATGCCCTTGCTGTTCGCTTTTTCCGTGAGAAAAAAACAAAAATTTCTCTTCAGAGTCTTTTACATCCTCAGACTTTGAGTGTTGCGCAAACGCGTGCTGAAACACAAGGGATTCAGATTAGCCAAAATGGCGAAATTGATCCTGATACAGCGGCAATTGTTTTGTCTTGGCCAGATACAAAAGGCTCTTTTCATGATTACAGTGAGATCATAAAAGAGGCAAAGGAAAAGGGAGCTTTAGTTATCGTTGTAGCTGATCCTTTAGCGCTTACTCTTCAGGAGCCACCTGCTCAATGGGGGGCAGATATCGTTGTTGGCACTATGCAGCGTTATGGCGTTCCGATGGGATTTGGTGGTCCACATGCTGGTTACCTTGCCGTGAGTGATGCGTTAACGCGTCTTATTCCAGGGCGTATTGTTGGTCAATCTGTGGATACCAAAGGACGCGTTGGTTTTCGTTTAGCTTTGCAAACACGTGAACAACATATTCGGCGCGATAAAGCGACGTCAAATATTTGTACAGCGCAGGCTTTGTTGGCTAATATGGCAACCGCTTATGCTGTTTGGCATGGGCCAAAAGGCTTACAAGAAATTGCGCAGCGAATTCATCATTTAACATGTCGTTTTGTTGCTGGTTTAGAAGCCGCAGGGGTTCATGTTGAAGGGAAAAGCTTTTTTGATTGTGTGAGTATTTCTGTTAAGGGAAAAGCGCGAGAAATTGCGCATCAAGCCAAAATAGGTGGGCGCCTTATTCGTGTTCTCGATGATGACACTATTGCAATCAATTTTGATGAATTATCAACAGAAGAAGATGCTGGTGCTTTAGCGCAGCTTTTGGGGGCACAACTCGTTGATAAGGTTTCTCCACGACTCTTTGGAAAAAAACGGGATGCTGCTTTTCTTTCTCAGCCTTTTTTTCATGCTGTTCATTCAGAGACAGATATGATGCGCTTTTTGCGTCGTTTAGCGGATAAGGATTTGGCGCTGGATCGCGCTATGATCCCTCTTGGTTCTTGTACAATGAAGCTTAATGCAGCTGCTGAATTGATGCCTGTGAGCTGGGCGAGCATGGCCAATATACACCCCTTTGTTTCACAAGAGGATGCAGCGGGTTATTTGGAGATGATCAACCAGTTAAATGCGTGGTTGTGTGAAATTACAGGATTTGCGCAAGTTTCTTTTCAGCCAAATTCTGGTGCTCAAGGTGAATATGCTGGGCTTTTGGCTATCCGACGATATTACCAATCACGGGGAAAACATCAACGTACAGTTTGTCTTATTCCTGCATCTGCGCATGGTACCAATCCAGCCTCGGCCCATATGGCAGGGATGGAAGTCGTTGTGGTAAAATGTTTAAGCGATGGTGATGTTGATGTAGACGATCTCAAGATGAAAGCGCAATTGCATAAAGATAAATTGGCCGCTCTCATGATTACTTATCCTTCAACCCATGGTGTTTATGAGGAAAGTATTAAGGAAATTTGTTCTATTATTCATGAAAATGGCGGACAAGTTTATTTTGATGGTGCTAATCTCAATGCCCTTGTGGGTCTTGCTCGTCCTGCGGATATTGGCGCTGATGTTTGTCATATGAATCTTCATAAAACATTTGCTATTCCTCATGGTGGTGGTGGTCCTGGTATGGGACCAATTGGAGTTGCAGTGCATCTCAAACCATTCTTACCAGGTCATGAACAGGATGGGACAACACATGCGGTTTCTGCTGCTCCTTATGGAAGTGCGTCTATTCTTGCAATTACATGGATGTATATTCGAATGATGGGGGCTGATGGCTTAAAATATGCAACACAAATAGCCATTTTAAATGCCAATTATATTGCTGCACGTCTTTCAGCTGCTTATTCCATTCTTTATCGGGGCAAGCATGGACGTGTTGCTCACGAATGTATTGTGGATACACGCGTGTTGAAAGAGCAGTATGGGGTGAGTGTTGATGATATTGCAAAACGTCTCATTGATTATGGATTCCATGCGCCTACGATGTCGTTCCCTGTTCCGGGAACTTTAATGATTGAGCCAACGGAATCAGAACCAAAAGCAGAGATTGATCGTTTTTGTGATGCTTTACTCTCTATTGCTGAAGAAGCGAAAAAAGTTGGGAATGGGGTTTGGCCAAAAGACAATAATCCATTGGTGAATGCCCCTCATACAGTGGCTGATACTTTAGATGATGCTTGGGTACGACCCTATTCGCGACAAGAAGCTGCTTTTCCCAACAGTTCTCTTGATCCAGCCAATAAATATTGGCCTCCTGTATCGCGTATTGATAATGTTGCGGGAGACAGAATGCTCATTTGTTCGTGTCCACCATTGGGAAATACCTATTAAATAACAAATATATATTTAATTTGTTTATTTGCATGAACGAAAAAAGCCCACACATTTTGTGTGGGTTTTGTACTTGTTGATCATGTTACTATGGAATTATTTGTCTATTTTCTAGAATTTTGCATTGTTTTTTATAACATGAGCAAAATCGAAAAAGTCGACAAAAAGCTGTGTTTTGTCGGCAATAGGCATGCTCTCCTTTGTCTTCTACCGTATGACATGGTTTTAGTGACTAGTCGGCATCGGTCTAGCCAGCTAATTCATGTAAACGAGAGTGAAAACCTATGAGGATAGGGGCACGTCTGTTGCATGTGTTGTGACATACTACTTCTCACTAAGGTGACGACGACGGGTTGTAGAAAGAATAAAATCAAATTTAATGTTTTTGATGATAAAGACACGCGAAACTCTGTTGTTGCATCTTTTCGAGTCAAGAATTGTCTAAATATTTCTCTTTAATCTGCTTTTTATAAATATGACGCAAAAATATGTAAGAACACCTGTCAGAATGAGCAAACGCAAAGCCAAATGTATTATGGTTGTTTTTTACAAGGGGCCTTATAAAAGCCGGCACATCTTTCCACTTCATTGCAAGTCAGTTTGTGACTTTACGGCGCTGTTTTCCTAAGAGCTCGTGTGCTTTAGCTGTTGCCTGTAAATCAACATCCAAACTTAATGCAGCAACATGTCTTGAGCCAGAGATTGAGAAAAAAAGAGCTTTATGAGTAGTTCCTGCTTTTGTCTGTCAGATGAGGGCGGGGATTGCGTATTTCTGTTGACGTAACCTTTGAAACTGGAAGACAATCTTATTTTGGAAAATGTAAAGCCGTAAGGTGAAAATCAATCCTCAGTTTGTCATC
The DNA here is from genome assembly GCF_042197445.1 of Bartonella sp. AA1HLJMS. Lineage (NCBI taxonomy): Bacteria > Pseudomonadati > Pseudomonadota > Alphaproteobacteria > Hyphomicrobiales > Bartonellaceae > Bartonella > Bartonella sp. AA1HLJMS. Next base: position 7,661 of record NZ_JBHIRW010000026.1, read on the forward strand.
TCCTCTTAATTCAGTTTTGCGGCTTTCAAAAGCATTTAAAGCAATATTTTTTTTAATAATGGGGATTACACATTGCTCCATACTTTTATTTATTGTGTTTTTTAGTAGGGGAATGACCTTCATGTAAAACAGAACGCTCCAAAAAGAATATACTTGAGTTGTTAATTCACGTGTTTGTTTTAAAGAGACATTTCGCTCCTAATCCCATTTCGCGACGGCGCTTGTGAATGGTGTAAGGGTAAATCTATTGATCCCCCAATCTTTACGCTTCATAACGGAGTAAGCCGGCACTATCCATACACTTTGCCAGCGCCTAATGTTATAGCTCTTGGCACTATGGTTCATAAGAGGCATTATTCTTTTCTTAAATCATTTTTATCTACACATAGTCCAGCTTGTGGTATGCAAGCGAATGATTTTAATTGGGAAATTAATTTTAAAAACTTTGTAGTAGATTCTTTTTTGTCAATTTATGGGGAAAGGCTAAGTTTTTGTATTTTAGGTGAAAGCTACTTCCATAAAACAGTCCATCAACTTGTCTGTTTTGAGATTTCTGTGAATGTACGGTGTCTATGACCATTCTGTGTGGTTGATTGTTGTAAAATCTTTTGTAAAAGCCCCTCAATTTTCTAAAATGATGATTTTTATCAATTTATTTTTTTAAAGAGTTTTTATGTGTAAATGTATTTATAGCGGGAGCCAAGAGATGTTAGAATTTCATTGGGAAGGGTATCGGCATCTATAGATACTTTTTCAAGTGTTTGATGGGGACCAATGAGTTCTACCCAGTCACCAGTTTGAGGTTTTTGTTCAAGATCGGTCGTATCTACAATAATGGAATCCATAGAAACCCGCCCAACCATGGGAAGTTTGTGCCCGTTGAAATAAACAGTTCCTTTATTCGAAAGAGTACGGAGCCAGCCGTCTGCGTAGCCTATAGAAATGGTTGCAAGAGTGCTTGGTCTGTTGGTTATAAAGCTTTCTGCATAACCAACAGGTGCTCCTATATCAACAACGCGGCTTTGAATGACTTGGGCTTCAAGTTTTAAAACAGGTTTCAAAGGTGATGGGTGTTTTCCCCGCGGATCAACTCCGTAAAGTGCAATGCCTGGACGAACAAGATCAAAATAAAAATCTGATCCTAGAAAGATACCTCCAGAATTGGCAAAGGAAACTTTGCAAGCAGGCAATTGCGCAAGGATCGTTTTGAAAGAAGTCAATTGGGCATAATTTGATGGGTGGGTATCATCTTCTCCGTTAGAAAGATGACTAAGAATGTATTTTATTTCTGCTTTTTCGAAAATTGTAGGGTGTTTGATGAGTTTTTGTAATTCTTTTTGATCCAGTCCTAATCGGTTCATATGGGTATCGATTTGAACAATTGCTGGAAATTTTTTATCTTTTTTTTGACAAATTTTTTGCCAATTTTCAATGGCATTCCAAGAGTTTAGAACAGGAACAATACCAGATTGTGCGACAAACTCTTCTGCTAAGTGTGGAAGTCCATTCAGAATGGCAATTGTGACATTTGATGGTAAAATGCTTTTTAATTGGAGTGCTTCTCTGATTTGGGCGACAAAAAAAGTGCGACAACCAGCTTGGTAAAGGGCAGGAGCAATTTTGTGAGCTCCTAATCCATAGGCATTTGCTTTTACAACTGCTGAACATTGTGTTGGAGCTACACGTTTGGCTAAAGTAATATAATTGGCAACAATGGCACTGACATCGATGGTTGCTACAGCTGTATAGAGTGATGTATTTATTTCATCATTAACGGATTTGTTCATTTTAAAAGCTTATCTGTGTTCGTGAAATACGGAGTTTTTTTGGTTGTTTCATTGAGGTTCTTTACGATATAGGGGAAAGACACTATTTGCTATGGTCAAAATCATTAAGAAGCCTATGCTGCCATTAAAGTCGTTTTTTATGTAAAATGGTACTCCGGATATAAGAGATAGTTTAGTTTTATTTGTGTTGTTATCAACATGGTATCTTCTAATGATTTGTAAAACATAGACTTTTTTACTTATTTCCCCTCGTTTAGGCATATAAAAAAGAAAGCATAGTTTATTGTATTGTATCATTTTGAAGAGTGCAATGTTAGACTATTGTTGCTGGTGTGATTGTTGTGATTAAATATTGCATTGGCTGCTTGTGTAGAGAAGGTAAAATGATTAAATTAACCACGTTAAGTCAATGCATTACAAGTTTTCTAACATGAGGGGGAAGATCACTCATCTGTGCAATTTTGGATGTCGTCTCATGCACTTAAAATTATTTTTATTGAATGGAAAACAGTGTGTAAACACTTTTTGATACATTAAAACTGTTGATTTAGAAAACTCATTGATTTGGATATTATTTGTTTTCAAGATGGATTGGGTATCCAGTATTTACTTTCTAGTCTTTGATTGGTTTTAAGTGAAATCAATTTTATCGCTTATAGAGTACACTAGACTCATTTATTTAATTTTGACATAAAAGTGTTAACCTTGAGGCTTTTGTGTTGAGAAAATTGTTGGCAGATGGTTGTGCAAGTACTATATCACGTCAAGGATTCGAAATTTAACGTTCAATAAAGATATGGGGAAGAGTATGAATACGTCTGCTACCAATGTTCCGTCAAGCATCAGCAGCGTTGCAAATTTTCCGATTCCTGAGAATGTGTTCGCCCTTACTGTCCAAGAGGTTTGTCACTATACAGATCGGTTATTTAAATTCCGTCTGAATCGTCCGGAAAGTTTTCGTTTTCGTTCGGGTGAGTTTGTTATGATCGGTTTGCCAAATGCAGAAAAGCCGATTTATCGCGCTTATTCGATTGCAAGTCCCTTTTGGGATGAACAGCTTGAGTTTTTTTCGATAAAAGTTCCAGGGGGACCTTTAACCGAGCATCTCCAAAAAATTAAAATTGGTGATACAGTTCTCATGCGTAAAAAATCTACAGGAACGCTGGTTCTTGATGCTCTTATTCCTGGAAAACGTCTTTATCTTCTTTCAACTGGGACGGGGATTGCTCCTTTTGCAAGCCTTATTCGTGATCCTGAAACTTATGAAAAATTTGCAGAAGTTGTCCTTATTCAAACAACGCGCGAAAAAAATGAGTTAATTTATGCAAAAGATCTTGTTTCCTCTTTGCAACAAGATCCACTCATTGGAGAGTATGCACAACAGTTGAGATTTTATCCTATGACTACTCGTGAAGCTTCTGAGCATATGGGCCGTATTACAACTGTGATGGAAAGTGGGGACTTTTTTGAAACAACAGGCCTTCCTAAAATTCATCCTGATGAAGATCGGGTGATGATTTGTGGTTCCATGGCTATGTTAAAAGATTGCGCAAGGATGTGTGAAAGCTTTGGTCTTGTTGAAGGGGCCAATAATGCTCCTGCTACTTATGTTGTAGAGCGCGCTTTTGTGGAGTAATGAGTGGGAAAGTTGATGCTTTATCTTCTTTCAAACCGGTATGGGGTTTTTCCTTTTGCAAGCTTTATTCGTGAGCCTGATATTTATGAAAAATTTTCAGAAGTTGTTCTTATTTAAATAACATGCGAAAAGAATGAGTTAATTTATGCAAAAGATCTTGTTTCCTCTTTGCAATAAGATCCACTCATTGGAGAGTATGCACAACAGTTGAGATTTTATCCTATGACTACTTGTGAGCTTTCTGAGCATATGGGGCGTATTACGACTGTTATGGAGAGTGGGTGCTTTTTTGAAACAAGCGGCTTTGAAACAATAGAACTCGCAAAATTCATCCTGATGAAGATCGGGTGATGATTTATGGTTTTATGACGATGTTAAAAGATTGCGCAAGGATGTGTGAAAGCTTTGGTCTTGTTGAAGGGACTGATATTCTTGCACATTACATTATATTGTAGAAAGAGCTTTTTTCGAGGGAGAGGGAAGTTGTGATGCGGTATATGCTAATGCAGTAATCGAATCCCAATCACTTATTGCAATGAGTTTTTGGGGCGCTATCCAAGAACCTCCAACGCAGAAGACATTGGGCAGTTGGAGCCATTGTGTTGCACTTTTTTGTGTAATACCGCCTGTTGGGCAAAACCGGATATCAGAAAAGGGAGATGCTAAAGCTTCGATGAAGGAAATACCCCCAGCAGCTTCAGCAGGGAAAAATTTAAGATATGAATAGCCTTTGTTTAATGCTTGCATGAGTTCACTTGGGGTCATTGCACCGGGAAGAAGGGGAATTTCACTATTTTTTGCACAATTGATTAGTTCATTGGATAATCCGGGGCTTACAATAAACTTGGCTCCAGCTTGTTCGGCTTTTTCGTAATGTGTTGTGTTGAGAATTGTGCCGGCTCCAACAATTGCTTCAGGGACTTCTTGTGTGATTTTCTGAATTGCTTTGAGGGCATTTGGTGTTCGCAAGGTGATCTCAATTGTTTTTAATCCACCTTTGACAAGAGCGCGTGTTAAAGGTACAGCACTTTGTAGATTGTCAATGAGTAAAACAGGTATAACAGTTTGTCCTTGGAGATATAATAAAAGCTTTTCTCTTTTTTGGCACATGATATTTTTTCTTCTTGGAGATGATATTATTTGTATCGTTTGATTAAGCACAATATGTTAAAGAGTACATGAATAAATCTTGAAATTGAATGAAACGCGCGTTATGGCAAAACACATGGAAAAGAATTTTAAAGTTGCTGCACTTTATTGCTTTGCAGATTTGAAGCATTATCATCAATTACAAAAACCTTTGCAGGATTTATGTCAAGCAAAGGATATCAAAGGCACTCTGCTTTTAGCACAAGAGGGCATTAATGGAACAGTTGCTGGTTCTTGTGATGCGATTGAGGCATTGGTGGATTTTATTACGGCTGAGCCAGCGTTTCAAACGCCGGAGATTAAATATTCATGGGCATCAAAAATGCCTTTTCATCGCATGAAAGTGCGGTTGAAAAAAGAGATTGTGACAATGGGGGTTGAAGGGGTTGATCCGCTAAAAGTTGTTGGTACTTATGTCGATCCTGAAGATTGGAATGCTCTTATTCAAGATGAAGAGACAATTTTAATCGATACACGGAATGACTATGAATATGCGATAGGGAGTTTTCAAGGAGCGATTGATCCGCAGATTAAAACATTTCGCGAATTTCCTGAATGGGTGCGTAAACATGAGGCTGAGTTAAAGAAAAAAAAGAAAATTGCCATGTTTTGTACAGGTGGTATTCGGTGTGAAAAATCAACAGCTTTTGTTCGTGATCTTGGTTATGAGCAAGTCTACCATCTAAAAGGAGGTATTCTAAAATATTTAGAAAAAATTCCAAAAGAGAAAAGTTTATGGTGGGGTGAGTGTTTTGTTTTTGATGAGCGTGTTTCTGTTCAACATGGTCTTGAAGAATGTGGACGCGAATTATGTCGCGCGTGTCGTTCTCCTCTTAATGCTGAAAGCAAATTATCGCCTCATTATGAGGAAGGTGTTTCCTGTGATGCTTGTTATAACACGCGTAGTGAAGCCGATAGAGAGCGCTTCCGTGAGCGCCATAGGCAATTTCAATTGTTGAAATTGCGTGCAATTGATTCTCATCAAGGGACATAAGGATATCGTAGTGTAGAGTTTTAAGTTGTAGCGTTTTTCTCTTAAATTTAAGAGAGAAGAGTTTTTTAATATTGGTAGAAAAATATTTTATAAGACCGGATATTATTCGGTCTTTTTGTTTATGTTAAATTATTTGACTTATAAATAATCATTATAGATTGTTCGCTCTCCTTGACTTTATAGGATTGAGTTTTCAGATACTTTTCATTTTAAAATAGAAAAGCCGTTCACCAACAGCGCAGAGGAGGGAGATTATAGTTTAAGATAAAAGCGTATAAATAAGATGTGATTAATAAGAGGAGATGAAAAAGCAGATGCTAGGTGGAAAAATAAAATGATAATAGGAGTTTATGATTTCAGAATTTAATATAATACATTAATTTATAATGATAATTTATTATTCATTTGAATAAAAGAGTTCAATATTGTGAACTTTGTTGCTTTCAGATTAGATGAGAACGAATCGCGTAAAATTCATTCACTTGTACGTTGCAAATGGGAGTAACGTGTGGACAAAAATCATTTTAGATAAGGTGTTATGAAACATTTCAATGTACGAGTTTCTGCAATATTGGAAGTTGGCAGATAGAATGGGAGCGTTTGTTTTTAATTTCATAAGTATAAAGAGGGTGAGATGTAGTTGATCTATATCATACAAGCTATATTATACGGGGATTTCTTCATGATATTTTGCTTAAGCGATGCTGTGAAATGAATGTGGAAGCAGGGATGTTTTTAGGATGTAAATGAGAAAGATAATGGTGTTTTGTTGGGGGAAGGACACGTTATCTTTAAAGACTATGGTGCTTCAGTCGTTACTATCCTCAGTCTTCAATGTTGGTCATCTTTGCATTTGAGAGGATATATAAGAGGTACTCCTTTTTTCAATTGTTTTTTATTTCTGATGCGCAAAAGAATGATTTTAATTGATTCATTGTAAGAGGGTTGAAATAAGAGGATTTTATAATGGAATTTTTGTTTAAGGGTACAATAATAAATTATCATTATAAATTAATGTCTTGAGTAATTTATTTTGCGTTATTTTCTGCTGCGGATATTAGGAGATAGAATAGGGTCAAGAAACAAGGGGCTTTAAACGCAAGACAGTGATTTATGTTGCACGGATAATGTAAGGGGTGTGATCTCATGAAAGCGGATGGATGGCTTTGTCTGGGGAGAGTGTTGTTTTTTCGCATCATTTTATCTTTAAGAATTAAAAAATGTTTAAAATTAAAAAAATGATTGAAATGAGAAAGAATTCGTTTTATAGGATGCCTTGCCCAAAGTCGCACGTGCCTGTGGGTGTCCGCTGGTTCTCAAATGGTGAGATTAACCGGTACGGTACCTGGAACTAACCGCTCCAGTCATTCTTACAGCCAATTGCAAGAATGAGGACATCTTGAAGCAACGACGGTGCGGGCCTTTCTGGTGTCTTCCAGTTTTTAAATGCTGGGATAACTATAGAGGCACACCTCATTGCCTTCAGTGCGGAAGTGGTTTTCTCAACTCCAATCAAAAAGGCAGATAAAATAGAATAACGCGGCTTCGCGCTGTTCTTTCGCTGCATGCAATGCTAATTTCTGATTTTTTGTAATCAGAATGGGGATAGTTGTTGTGTGTTTTTTGTCCTTTAGCTTTTGGCAGCTTTGGCTGTCCAAGCATAGAGTGGGGGAGCTTTCCCTCAAGGAGAATTGCAGATGGCAACGCAACGTATTCGCGATTTTCTTGCAACACATCGTTCTGAAGGTCCATGCTTAATTGTTGACCTTGATGTTGTTCGTGACAACTATTTAAATTTTGAAAAAGCTCTGCCGCAGTCTCGTATTTTTTACGCAATAAAGGCAAATCCAGCTCCTGAAATCTTGCGTTTGCTAAGTTCTTTAGGATCTTCTTTTGATGCGGCTTCTGTTGCAGAAATTGAAATGGCTTTAAAAGCAGGTGCAACGCCAGAGCGTATTTCTTTTGGAAATACGATTAAAAAAGAGCGTGATATTGCACGAGCATATGCATTGGGAGTTTCACTTTATGCCGTTGATTGTGTGGAAGAAGTGGAAAAAATTGCGCGTGTTGCTCCAGGAGTGCGTGTTTTTTGCCGTGTTCTTACCGATGGAAAAGGTGCAGAGTGGCCATTGTCACGCAAATTCGGTTGCGTTCCAGAAATGGCGGTTGATGTTCTAAGACGCGCACACCAATTGGGTTTGCAAGCCTATGGTGTTTCTTTTCATGTTGGATCTCAGCAGGTTGATTTGAGTGCGTGGGATCGTGCTTTATCGGATGCTTCTACAGTTTTTAAGCGCTTGGAACAAGAAGGCATTTCACTGAAATTGGTGAATATGGGCGGCGGTTTTCCAACCCGTTATTTGAAAGATGTCCCTACAGAACAAGCTTATGGTACAGCAGTTTTTGATTCATTGAAAAAGCATTTTGGTAATCGTATCCCTGAGACGATTATTGAGCCAGGACGTGCGATGGTTGGCAATGCTGGTGTTATTCGTACAGAAGTTGTTCTAATATCTAAAAAAGCTGATAATGATAATGTACGATGGGTTTATCTTGATATTGGAAAATTTAATGGTCTCGCTGAGACTATGGATGAAGCCATTCGTTATCCTATTGAGACACCTCATGATGATAAGGTAATGGAGCCTTGTATTTTGGCTGGACCAACATGCGATTCGGCAGATGTTCTCTATGAAAAAACACCTTATCCGCTTCCTCTATCCCTAACGATAGGAGATGAAATATTGATTCATGGAACGGGTGCTTACACGACAACTTACGCATCGGTTGCTTTTAATGGTTTTGAGCCTTTACGATCATATGTAATCTGAGGTTTCCTTTTAACTATAGTTTTTTTAGACTTTTTGCTATGCTCGTCATGGCGCTATAAGAGGGCGGTTATAGAGATGAACATGATGAACTTTCAAACAAAAGATGGGGCATGTTTTACACTTTTATTGGAGCAAGAAGCCGATAAGCCTTATCGAGAAATTTTGCTTGATTCAACGATGGGGTATGGACGTAAACGTAAATCATCAGAGGCTTTACGTCGTGGACGGTTAGCTGCTCAAGGGCTCTCTTTTGTGGTTAAAAATGTGCTTGGAGAGCTTGTGGGAAGTGTCCGTCTTTGGCATGTTTCTTTTTCTAAAGGAAAAAATGAAACACAACATGCTTTACTTTTAGGCCCCTTGGCTGTTGCGTCTGAATGTGCTGGTATGGGAATAGGATCAATTTTAGTCCGCCATGCAATTGAAACAGCAAAAAAATTGGGATATGGCGCCATTTTGCTGGTAGGGGATTTTGAATTTTATCAACGTTTTGGCTTTTCAAATAGTTTAACAGAAAATTTGGCAATGCCTGGTCCTTACGAAAAGCATCGCTTTCAAGCGTTGGAACTGATACCACATTATCTTTCTGGGTGTTATGGCACTTTGGTTCCTAGTGGAGAACGAGAAGTTTCAAATCGTTTTCAGCATCATAAAGTGGCTTGAAGATAGTGTTTATTTGTTTTTTAACAGCTGGCATTGAGGAGAGCATACTGTTTTGGCTAGAGCCAAAGTATTTAGCGGTACAAAGTTTTTGGGGAGTTGTATTGCGATTTTATTATATGGCTGGTTTCTTATTTTTGATGATTTCAGTTCAGTGAGTAAGAATATATTTTAAGCTCATTTTTTGAAATAGCGTCCTATTTTATAATATTAAAGGAACCGGATTTTTGAGTGGTTTTGTATTCTTTCAAAGCCAGTATCATCATACAGTTTTCCAGTTTCCAATATTGTTGGTAGATCTTGCATCGAAACGGTTGGATATTTTACTTTTTTCTTAAACAGTTTTTTTCTTTGCTTTTTATGTGCAAGGGAATGGTTTTGATTGATTCAATAGAGAGATATTTTGAGAAATTTTATACAATTTTAGCGCTTGTTGAAAAAGAAAAATATGCAGCAGTAGAATCAAAATTATAAATACTAGCTTTTTTAAAAGAGTGTAAAAAAATAAAATTACATGAGCAGCTTTGTTGAAAAAAAATATATCATTACTTTTTTGCTATAAAGGTAAATCGTTTTGCAATTGGCATGAGAGGATCAAATACAAAATGATTTTTTCATGTAAAATTTTGCATTCAGAATCAAAAAACGTTGCTCTACACATTATAAGGGAAATAGGTGTGTGAATAAAAATCACAAGAAGCATAAATCTTTTATGAATATTCTTGTAAGACTCAAAAGAGTAAAGGGCAAAGAATCTTTTAATCGTTTGTGCCCTATGGTGATAAATCAAAAATCTTATAGAAATAGCTGCTTTATCTTTATAGTGTGGAGCACGTTAGGTAAGATCGTTGTTTACCTATCATCTAAAACAATTTTTGTATGCGAGACGTTATTTTAAAAGTGCGTAAAGAGCCCGCATTGAAAAGAATTTTTATCAGAAGAATCATTTAGAATCACGTATTTATTTATACTGTCTCTTGAGAAAAGATAAAGTGCATAAGAAGCGAGGAAAGTGATAAGGATAAAAAATATTTCTCAATTGTAATTAAGCTTAGTGATTTGGTGGTGAATCCATGAGAGGTGGTATTTTTTTGAGAAACATGGTCATAAATGTCAAAACACCAAAGATGATGGTTATGATAAAGAAAATATCACTAAAAGCCATAATCATTGCTTGTATGCGTACCATATTAAACAATTGAGAAAGAGCCAGGGTATAGGAATCAAAGGTTTCTGTTTTGAATAATAAAATAAGCTTTGAAAGCATTTCAGTTGCTTGTCTGTTTGCGTGGTTAAGGGTTTCGGCTATTCGTTCATAATGGAAGTCCGTGCGTTTTGTCATGAGCGTGCTGATAATGGCAAGTCCCACAGCACCACCTAGATTCCGTGTAAGATTAAAGAGTCCAGAAGCATTTTGCATTCGTTCTGGTGGGAGTGTTCCCAATGCAATATTATTAATAGGAACCATACATAACATTACAGAAGCACCACGGAAAACTTGCGGCCAAAAAAGCTGCCAAAAATCCCACTTATCTGTGATAGTGCTTGCCATCCAAGTGCCTATTGCAAAACCAAAAAGTCCTATTGCCATCATTACACGTGCATCCATTCGTGCTGAAAGGAATCCTGCAAGGGGAGCCGTTAATAACATGACGAATCCTGAAAGAAACAATGTTTCTCCAATCATAAGGGCATCGTAATGGCGGATTTGGCTCAAATAGACAGGATAAAGGTACGTGAGTCCATAAAGACCTATACCCAGTGAAAAGGAAAAAATGGATGCAGCTGAAAAATTAAAATTAGAAAAAGTAGAGAGATCTACAATGGGTTCTTTTGCTGTAAAAGCACGCCAGAAGAACAAGGCGGCAGCAAGAATCATGATAATAAATAAATTCCGAACCAGCCTATCATTCAGCCAATCATGACGTGCGCCTTCTTCTAGTACATATTCTAAAGTTCCTAGAAAAACAGCCATAGAAATGAGCCCCAACCAGTCAAATTTAGCCATGAGAGATGGATTTGCTTTATCAAAATCAATCAACTTCCAAGCGAGAATTGAAATAATAATCCCAAAAGGCACATTAATGAGAAAAAGCCAGTGCCATGATAAGATATGACAAAGATAACCTCCGACCGTTGGACCAATAGTGGGGGCTAATGTTGCGACTAGTCCAACAATAGGGGTAACAATTGGGCGTTTGGAAGGAGGAAAAAGAACATAAGAGGCGACAAAAACGCTTGGGATAATTCCTCCACCAATAAAACCTTGCAATGCACGGTAGATAATCATCTCTCCAATAGATGTTGCTGTTGCACAAAGAACAGAAGTAATCGTAAACCCGATCGCTGATATGGTGAAGAAAACACGTGTTGAAAGCAATCTTCCTAAGAATCCAGAAAGGGGCAACATGATGACTTCAGCGATGAGATAGGAGGTTTGAACCCATGAAATTTCTTCAGAGCTCGCAGAAAGACCAGCTTGAACTTCGGCTAAAGAGGAGGCAACGATTTGTATATCCAAAATGGCCATGAACATGCCAAAGGCCATAACTATGAAAATCACAATGCTACGGATTTCTATGCGCTCTTGAGACTGTATGGGCTTTGGTATTGAAGATGTCATAATAATGAGGTCATTTGCTTGTTGTTATAAGAGACTTTTATCTTGTGGTTTTGTACGTGTATCAACTTCTACTGAAACACTCATTCCTGCTCGGATATGTCCGGTCTTTAAGACTTCTTCTGGAATAGAAATACGTACAGGAATGCGTTGGACAATCTTTGTAAAGTTACCGGTAGCGTTTTGTGGAGGAAGAAGAGAAAAAACAGCACCTGTTGCCGGTGAAATAGAAAGCACTGTTCCTGTAAAGCCCTCCTTTTTGAAGGCATCAACAGAAATATAAGCCTTTTGTCCCGCATGAATATTTTGCAACTGTGTTTCTTTATAGTTTGCTTCAATATAAAGTGCATGGATGGGGACTAACGCTGCAAGACGTTGGCCATTTACAACAAAATCTCCCGTTTTTGCTGTTAAATTTCCTATGATTCCATCAAATGGCGCGCGTATAATGGTTGAATCAAGGTCACGTTGTGCTTTTTCACGCGAAAGTTCTAAACTCTTTGTTTGGCTTTCTGTTTCACTTCGTTGTGCTTCTAGCACTCGAATATTGGCGCGTGCTGCAGCGATTTGTGCATCTGCACGGTTAACATTTGCGATAGCTTGTTCATAAGCTGATTTGGCATCATCAACATCAGATTGAGGGGCATAACGATTGGCTTTCAGTTCTGTTACACGTTTTAAGGTGAGTTGTGCATTGGTTGCTATGGCTGAAGCGGCTGCTTTTTGCGCTTTTGCATCATCTAAAGCACTATGAGCGGCTGTGATTTGTGCATCAATGCGTAGAAGTGTTTTTTTCTGTGTGTCAAGATGCGCTTCTGTTTGATCCAAGGCTATTTGATAATCACCATTGTCTAAGTAAAATAAAACATCGTCCTTTTTTACAACTTGGTTGGCTTTAATGGCAATTTTTTCAATATATCCATTTAATTTAGTCGCAATAGCGGCTATATCTCCTTGCACATAGGCATCTTCAGTTGATAGCATATAACGCCATTGCGTTATCCATTTGTAGCTAAACCAAAGCACAAAAAGTGCAAAGACAATAAGAAGAGCCTTGATTACTTTTTTTCGTTTCGTTTTATTGAAATTTTTGGTTGAAAAAATTGTCTCAGATACGGACATGATTTTATACTTTCAATATTTATGTTCTAACGAGTATAATAAGCCTCTCACTCTAAGGTAGGGTGATATATGCACGGACGATAAGAGCTTTTCAAACAATAAGGCGATCCTTGGTACATAATGCTAAATATATAAACTTGCAAGTTAGAGATCTTGTTTTCAAGTTAGCGGTCTTATTTTATTGCGCATTTTTTACAAAGCCCTCGTACTTCTAAGGTGCTTTTATGTGCTTGGAAGTCAACAGCTTGAACCATCTGTTTTAAACTTGATACAATCGTTTGATTTTGTATTTTGTTGACTGTGCCACAGTTTAGGCATCTTCAGTGGACAGCATATAACACCATTGCGTCGTCCACTTATAGCTAAACCAAAGTACAAAAAGCGCAAAGACGATAAGAAGAGCCTTGATTACTTTTTTTCGTTTCATTTTATCGAGATTTTTTGTTGAAAAAATTGTCTCAGATACGGACATGATTTTATACTTTCAATATTTATGTTCTAACGAGTATAATAAGCCTCTCACTCTAAGGTAGGGTGATATATGCACGGACGATAAGAGCTTTTCAAACAATAAGGCGATCCTTGGTACATAATGCTAAATATATAAACTTGCAAGTTAGAGATCTTGTTTTCAAGTTAGCGGTCTTATTTTATTGCGCATTTTTTACAAAGCCCTCGTACTTCTAAGGTGCTTTTATGTGCTTGGAAGTCAACAGCTTGAACCATCTGTTTTAAACTCGATACAATCGTTTGATTTTGTATTTCGTTGACTGTGCCACAGTTTTCGCAAATTATAAACGTTGTAAGTTCATGTTGACAGTTTTCAGGGTGTAAACAGACCATAAAGGCATTTGCACTTTCAAGACGATGAATACACTTTAACTGTACGAGTTTTTCTAACGCACGATAAACTTGGAGAGGTGCGCGAAAACCTTCTTCGCGTAAGTGATTGAGAATCGCATAAGCACTTAAAGGCCCTTTTGCATTTTTTAAAGTATTTAAAACCAATGTTTGGTTACGCGTCAGTTTAGATGACATTGACATCTTCCTTTTGCTCCCATGGAAAAGCATAAAGCGTGTAAGATATTTATGCAATGGTGATTATAGAATATGTACTCTATTTTTAGCCTTTTACATGACATCATTGCGATATGTAAGACAAGTTGCAACCGTTGTGAGGGGAGGGGTATTATAATCTGAAAGCCGCTGCTATCCAGCAAGAAACTTTTATACGCTTCTTAATTTTACCAATAATGTTTTGAAATAGGATTTTTTGTTCAATATTTTATTGGTAAAGTTTGGGTTATTTTATTTAAAAAAAATA
>NZ_JBHIRW010000027.1:0-21502 GCF_042197445.1 Bartonella sp. AA1HLJMS
TTTAGAATTAGAGACCCTTTGGACCTCTGGTTTTGCTAAAAAACCACCCCGAAAAGAACTCTTGATTCGTAATAATTAGAGAGACGTGTTGCAAAATCCTATTCCCTAACTTTTATTTACGCGTCCCTCACTGTAAAAAATATATGGAAAATCAATAAATTATTTTGGATAAAAAAAGAACATGGTGCCCAAAAGAGGACTCGAACCTCCACGCCTTACGGCACGGGTACCTGAAACCTGCGCGTCTACCAATTCCGCCATTTGGGCTTATAAAATTCATCTAAGCGCATGAAGCAACTCTGTCAATAAAATTATAGAATTTATTTTTTCAGCTTAAAACGATAGCATTGAACTTTTGAGGGAGATCATGATTTTAGAAGTTTAAGGTGTGAGGACTGTCTTTGATAAAATTGTTGAATCCGGATTAAATGTGTAAATAATAGGAATGCCGGTCGCTAATTCTTGAGATATAATTTCCTCACCGGAGAGACCTTCAAGCGCCATAATAAGAGCACGAAGAGAATTTCCATGTGCTGCGATCAAAACAGTTTGGGAGCGCAAAATATAAGGCTGGATATGGTAAAGATAATAAGGCCAGATGCGTGCACCGGTATCGCGTAGGCTTTCTCCATTCGGCGGCGCAATCGTATAGGAGCGGCGCCACATTTGCACTTTCTCCTGCCCCCATTGTTGGCGTACTTCATCTTTATTTAAACCAGAAAGATCACCATAATTACGTTCATTTAATGCGGGATTTTTTATCACTTCTAAATCTGATTGTCCCATTTGCTCTAAAATGTGCTGAGCGGTTTTTTGAGCTCGCTGTAAGGCAGATGTATAAGCGATATCAAACCTCAAACCATATTCTTTCAGTTTTTTTCCTGCTGCTATCGCTTCTGCATGACCTTTTTCTGTTAAATCGGGATCTTTCCAACCGGTAAAAAGGTTTTTGAGATTCCATTCACTTTGTCCATGACGAATTAGTGTAAGTATGCGTCCCATTATAAATTGCCTCTATTCTATTGATTGTTTAAAATTCATCGTTCAATCCCAAAACATCGAACATTGAATAAAGACCGCTTTCATGATTTTGTGCCCATAAAGCTGCTTTTAATGCGCCATTGGCAAAGATAGAGCGTTCTTGCGCTGTATGTGAAAGAACAATGCGCTCATTGGAACCAGCAAAAATGACACTGTGTTCTCCAACAACTGTCCCACCACGTGAACAGGAAAAGCCAATGGCGCCTTTTTTGCGTTTACCTATATGACCATTGCGTTCGTTGACACACACATTTTTAAGCATAACATTGCGGCCTTCAGCTGCTGCTTGGCCAAGAAGAAGGGCTGTTCCAGAAGGAGCATCAACTTTGTTAGCGTGATGCATTTCATAAACTTCGATATCAAAATCATCGGCTTCTAATGCTTTAGCGGCTTTCTTTACAAGGTTGGCTAAAAGATTTATTCCAAGGCTCATATTTCCGGATTTGACAATTGTTGTATATTTCGCAAAATCTGCAATTTTTTCTTCTTCTGTTTTGCTAAATCCTGTGGTGCCAATAATATGGATAAGGCTTTTTTGAGCAGCGTAGTTAGCATAAAGAATACTGGCTTCTGGTTGTGAAAAATCTAAAATACCTTCTGTATTAGAAAAGGCATTTTCGGGATTGTCAGTGATACTAATCCCAAGAGAATCTGAACCAATTAAGGCACTGGCATCTTTTCCTACAAACGGTGAGCCTTTACGTACAAGAACAGCACAAAGCTCTACATCTTTCCTCTGCTGGATTGCTGTAATGAGTTCACGTCCCATTCTTCCATTTGCACCAACAACTGTAAGGCGCATTTTTATCTCCTTATGATACTTTACTGTGCAGTATAGGCAAATTCTTGCCTTCTTTCCAATGGTTCTTTTTCTTTATAGAAATTTTTTTCCTTCTTTAATTTATCTTGTTGTGCTGTAAAACACTGTTGTTTAGAGCAAGTGATATAAGATCTACAAATTTAAATAGAGATGTTTTTCGTTAGAGTGTGAGATGAATATTCTTAAGTAAGGTTTGCTTATGAAACCTTATGAAGATTGTGTATTACTTTACGCTTTTTTTTCGTTCTTTAAAGGGGAGCGTTCTTCATGCAAAATAAGATCTCCCAAACAAAATAGACCTATGTTGTCAATTCATGCGCTTTTCTTAAAGAAATATTTATCAATTCTTCTAAACTTATTTTATGATAGTGCTCGTGAGTGGTATCACGAGAGAATATCCATGAATAATATAAAATCTATTCTGCGCCACTATCTTTATGCTTCATAAATAGAGCAAATCAACATTATCATACGTTTTGTTAGCCTTTAATGTTTTAACTTAGTCATTTTCACTCATCAATTCCATTTGTGACGCATAAGAAAACGATTATTTATCATTGTATATCAATACGTTATCCATAAATAAAATCACGTAAAAGGGGGGCAAGGGCTAACAAGAAGTTGGATTGTTTACACACGAGAGTTGGGCGGATTCTTCATCTTTTAGGAAAGTCAGTTGAAAAAATTATTATGTTGTAAAAACGCATGATGAGGCTTTGTTTATTATAGAGAAAATAGGATATATATTATGCAATGCGTTTTTTCATATATTGGGGAGAATGGAGTATAACATGCGTTAAGTATTGTTATTTTATTTGCCTAGCTTCTAATGATGCTACAGCTCTTGTATTTAAAGAGAGTCTTTAAAATCCTTTCTTAAGTATTTTTTATCCCTGTGCTGATCTTTTTTGTGACACGATAAGAAAGTGATTTTTGTGATTCAATTATAATGGGTTTTATTCTCTGTTTAATACGATCATAAATCAATGTATTATTATATTGTTTATACGCATGCATAAAAATTCATAAACCTATAAATATCCTTTAGATAAAATATCACTTTTATTTTTGTTTGTGAGAGAAGGCTAGAAATCAAGATCTGCATAGTGAGCACTTGCAACAATTCCGCGGACGCGATCTGTTAAAAGAGAACGAAAAGAAGGGCGTGATTTAATTCTCATATACCAGTCTTTGGCAGCAGGAGATTGTTCCCAGTCAATTTCCCCTAGAAAGTCAAGTACAGAAATAGAGGCTGCTGCTGCTAGATCTGCATAGGACAAGGCAGAACCGACTAAGCTATCGCGAGAGGCACAGAGCCAATTGAGATAGTTCATATGTGGTAAAATATTGGCACGTGCATTGCGTAAAATTTGTGAATTAGGAGCACCACCGCCAATGGCAAGTGGCATTTCACGTTTATGGATTCGTTCTCGTACGATATGGCGCGTTGCTTCATTTTCGAATTTATTTAAGAACCAGTCATTGAGACGGCGTACTTCCGCACGATCTAAAGGATTTTCTGGAAAGAGCTTATTTTCTTGTCGTAAACTTCCATGTGTTTCGTCTAAATATTCGCAGATAACAAGAGGACCTGATAATGGAACCTCGTGTTCATCGAGAAAAACAGGAACATGACCAGCGGGATTGAGGGCTAGAAATTCGTGTCTTCTTGCCCATTCATATTCTTCAATCAGTTGAGTGGTTACACCATATTCCCCAAGAATGAGGCGTATGAAGCGCGAGGCAGAGGATAGGGGAGAGTGAAAAAGTGTCAGCATAATTTACACTATCAAATAGAGTTGAAGAGAATTCTTTCAAGTAATCATTTTTATAAAGATGCTTGACTAGAAGTACAAGATCATTAGTAGTTGCTAGTAATTATAATTAATAAATTGTTAATGACTAGGAATTGTTCTCTTATGCGATGGTTTGCAAAATGGCAGCACGTAATTCTTCTAAACCGATAGCTTTTTCTGAAGAGGTTACAAGAAGCTCAGGATAAGCTGCTGGGCGTTTAAGAAGCTTTGTTTGTGTGCTCATAATTAATTTTTCCAAAGCATTTGATTTGATTTTATCGCTTTTTGTCAAAACAATGTGATAAGAAACAGCTGCTTTATCAAGGAGAGCAAGAACATCTTCATCATTATTTTTGATTCCGTGCCGTGAATCAATCAAGATATATACGCGTTTTAACGTTGTGCGCCCCCGTAAATAGCTAAAAATCAAATTTGTCCACGCATCAACAAGATTTTTAGGAGCAGCAGCAAAACCATAACCAGGCATATCTACTAATGCTAGAGGGGGAAGGTCTCCTAGTTGCCCACTGAATCCATCGGGGACAAAATAATTAAGCTCTTGAGTCCGTCCTGGTGTATTTGAGGTACGTGCTAAGCTTTTTTGTTGGACGAGTGCGTTGATTAAAGATGATTTTCCAACATTGGAACGACCTGCAAATGCAATTTCTGGTGGTCCTTCAGGGGGGAGAAAGCGTATTTCTGGTACACCACGAATAAAAATCCAATTGCGAGAAAAAATTCCAGAAAGGGAAGAATCTCTTGTCATTCATGCACTTCTTTTTTGGGTGATCTTCTCCAGATGGCTTTCAGATTATCAAAAAGCTCAATTTTAACTCCTTGGCGCTTCATCATGATACCTTGCTGAATGATTGATAATATATTGTTCCATGCCCAATAGATGACGAGACCAACAGGGAAAGAGGCGAGCATAAAAGTAAAGACAACAGGCATCCATGTGAATATCATCGCTTGGGTTTGGTCTTGAGGAGCAGGATTCATACGCATTTGTAAAAACATCGTTATTCCCATAATCAAAGGCCATGCACCAATCATAAGAAATGTTGGCGTTGTATATGGCAAGAGACCAAACAAGTTAAAAAGAGAAGTTGGATCGGGTGCCGCTAAATCTTTAATCCAGCCAAAGAAAGGGGCATGGCGCATTTCAATAGTGATATAGAGAACTTTATAAAGAGCAAAGAATATTGGGAATTGAACCAACATTGGCCAACAGCCTGCAAGGGGATTTATTTTTTCGGTTTTATATAGATCTATTATTGCCTTTTGTTGTTTGGTTTGGTCATCGGGATACTTTTCTTTTATTTCTAGCAACCGCGGTTGTAAAAGCTTCATGCGTGCCATAGATTTATAAGATTTATTGGCTAGAGGGAAAAGAAGAGTTTTTAAGAGAACTGTGACAAGAAGGATG
Source organism: Bartonella sp. AA1HLJMS (assembly GCF_042197445.1). Classification (NCBI taxonomy): domain Bacteria; kingdom Pseudomonadati; phylum Pseudomonadota; class Alphaproteobacteria; order Hyphomicrobiales; family Bartonellaceae; genus Bartonella; species Bartonella sp. AA1HLJMS. The sequence goes on from NZ_JBHIRW010000027.1 coordinate 5,084, forward strand.
GCGATACCAAAATTTCCTGTTTGTTTATAAAGAATATCAATGAGGGAAAACATTGGTTTGGTGATGAAATCAAACCAGCCCCAATCAATTAAAAGAGCAAACTTTTTTATTTTTAGGTCATTTTGATAATTATTAATAATTTCAACTTGTTTTGCACCAGCAAAAAGACGATTTGTAACAGTTTTTGTTTCATTTGGGGCAATCGTTAAAAGCGACCCTAGCAAGTCAGACTGATAATGCGTTTGCAAACGATCAAAATAAATAAAACGGCTTGTATATTCTTTATTTTGCGGGGGAATAACTGCTACAGCCCAATATTTATCGGTAATACCAATCCAACCTCCTGTTACTTTGGAAAAAGTCATGCTTTTTTGCCCATTATCAGGATTTGGGTCAAGCTCTGCTAAGGTTTTATATTTTTCAGTTTTGAGCGAATCTCCTGCAATACCTATCATACCTTCATGAAGTAAATAGGTTGCATTTGTATGTTCTGGTGGTGCAGCACGTGCAACGCGGGCATAGGACGAGAGATGTATTGGTTGATCACTTTCATTGCTGATAGAATCCTCAATGGTAAACATGAAATGATTATCAACAGAAAGGGTCCGCCGGAAGATTTGTCCCTGTCCATTATTATAAATTAAAGTGATGGGTGTTGAAGGAGTCAGGATTGTATTGTTTCCCTCTATTTGCCATTTTGTATCCGATTGTGGCAAGGCTTTTGCTGGCAAAGACGCACTTGCAAAACCAAATTCAGCAAGGTAGGTTGTTTTGAAACCTTTAGGATTTAGCAAATCGATTTCCGGTGATTTTTTATCGACTGTTAAACGATATTTTTTGAGGTGAAGATCATCAAATTGTGCACCAACAAGATTAATAGAGCCTTCCAGTTCATTGGTTTTGATCGCAATACGCTCTGTTTTGTCCAATACAGCTTTCCGGATTTCAGGTGTCATGGGCTGTTCGATGATAGATGTAGCTTGATACGTTGAGGTATCATCAGAAAAATCTGTCGTGGTAGTAGAAAGGGCTGATTGTTGTTTTGACAATTGCTGTGCGATGACTTGTTGTTTTTGTAACTTTGCTTGTTTGGGAGCAACATGAAGAAATTGCCATGCGATGAGCACTACGAAAGATAAGCCAATAGCGATAAAGAAATTGCGATTATATTCCATCCGTACACCCTTGTTGTTGTTGCTGATGTTTAATTTTTGGTTTTATTCGCCGATTTAATTCACTAATCAAGGATGTAAAAGGTGCATGTAACACATCACGGTACGCTACAATGACATAGTCTGTTCCTGCTTCCATGTGGTTTGTTACACCAACTCTTACGGCCTCACGCAAGCGCCTTTTGATACGATTACGTTTCACAGCGTTACCGTTTTTACGGGTAACAGTGAAGCCTACACGTGCAAAAAGAGAATTTTTTCTTTCTGTTGTTTGTTCACGAGATTTAACTTCGAGCAAAAATAAAGGACCACGTCGTTTTTCTCCTGTACGGACAGCCAAAAAGTCTGCTCTTTTGCGAATACGGCAGGGATGTTTTTTCTTCATAAAAGAATATTTCGCAATTTCATTAAATGCCTGCAAGCAGACATTGTAGGTTCATAATAAAAGTTTCACAACGAAGAAACGATGAGCAATCCTCAACGGTTGTGAAAATTTAAATGGTTAAGCAGAAAGCCGCTTACGTCCACGAGCACGTCTTGCAGCAATAACTTTACGTCCTCCAGCTGTGGCCATGCGTGCACGAAACCCATGGCGGCGTTTACGGACAAGTTTAGAGGGTTGGTAAGTACGTTTCATTTATTTAAATACCGCGGAGTGCGGCCCTTCTTAATCTTCGTTTTATGAGTAGTTATGCGCGAGATAAACAATTTTATCCTATCATATGGCTGTTAACCCATAAGGAAAAATATAAAAAAAGTCAATCTTAGATTGTTTTTCTCTCTCTTGAAAGAATACAAAACACCTTATAACTATCTGTAACGCTTTTTACAATACTGTAGGAGTGTTAGAAAATAACGATTGAATCTACAGAACATAAATGGCTAGGGCCTTAAATAATTAAAGAAGGTGTGACTAATTACTGCTATGCTCAATTTAAAATATCCTTTAAGATTAAGAGTTTTTTTCAGTTTTTATTTTTACAAAATTTTTATCAGAATATTCATTAAAGTGGTTGTAACACAAACGTGATTGATAGGATTTTATAGCAGATTTTATGTTTGAGCTTCTTTATTTTAAGGATGGTTTCATATTTTTAAAGAGATAAGAGATGTATACTTTATAATGCTGAGTAAAGTAGAAAATTATCAAGTGATGAACCTTGTAAGTATTTTTCGTTCTTATGCTTATATTTGCTAGTATTTTTATAGAGAGGAAAGAACATGGATCTTATCACAAGTGAGGCTGTCCGCAACGTATTACGTACAATCAAAGGACCAGATCTTGAAAGCGATATTGTGTCGTTGGGTCTTCTTTCAGAAATATTGATTGCTGATGGTAAGGTTTTCTTTTCCATTACAGTTCCTGATGGAGGTGTGCAAAAATGGGAATCATTGCGTCGTTCTGCTGAAAAGGTGGTATGTGCTTTGGAGGGAGTGAAATCTGCTGTTGTTACACTTACAGCAGAAAAAATAACAAAGAAAGCACCTAGTCGGAGAGCAAATCTCTTACCGATCAAAATGCCCATAGAAGGTGTGCGGCATGTGATTGCTGTTGCTTCTGGAAAAGGAGGGGTCGGAAAATCTACGATGGCAATAAATATCGCCTTAGCTTTACAAGATTCTGGTTTCAAAACGGGGGTGATGGATGCTGATATTTATGGTCCTTCATTGCCACGTTTGACAGGACTTGTTAATCAAAAACCACAGCTTATTGGAGAAAAAAAGATTCAACCTCTTGAAAAATTTGGACTTAAATTGATGTCGATGGGATTTTTGGTTGAGGAAGAAAAGCCGGTAGTATGGCGTGGTCCTATGGTTATGGCAGCTGTAACGCAATTGTTACGAGATGTTGTATGGGGCCCTATGGACGTTTTAGTCGTGGATATGCCGCCCGGTACAGGGGATGCACAATTAACGCTTGCCCAACAGGTACAATTAACAGGTGCGTTGGTTGTCTCTACGCCCCAAGATCTTGCTTTAGTGGATGCACGTAAAGCAATAGAAATGTTCATGAAAGTTAATGTTCCTATTTTAGGACTCATTGAGAATATGAGTTATTTTATCGCTCCTGATACGGGAAAACGCTATGATATTTTTGGCTATGGTGGTGCACGGGCAGAAGCGGAACGTCGAGAACTCCCTTTCTTAGGGGAAATACCGCTTGATGCAGCTTTACGATTTTCTTCAGATGAGGGAATCCCTATTTTTGTTGCTAAGCCTAGTGAAGAGCATGCTAAACTATATCGTAAAATTGTTGATCAAATAAAAAATCAACTCTTTTGAATGGGGGGGTGTTTAAGAGAGTTTATTAAAACACAATCATGAAAGACATAAAAATAGTCGCTTCTTTGTAAGAGGAAGTTTTAATGTGTGAATGGAATATATAGGTTAAATAAACAAAAAATTATTCATGCGTTTGGATAACCTGAAGGGGAACAAAATTGAAGAGCTAGAGCCGTGAGGTAGAAAAAATATTGGACTTGAGGCAAAAAGAAGAAGACCGAAAATAAAAATAATTTAGAAAAATTGTAAAAGGTTGTAAAAAATATTTTAAAAATCATTTTTTGATACGAGTTTTTTTGATATAAATCTTAAAATTTCTTTTTAGAAGCATTCATTTTTTGCAAAGTAGCTTCAAGAGCCATTGTTAAAGCATTCCTTCCCCCTTGTTGAGAAAAGTAATTTGACAAAAATTCATTTGTTCCACCCTTTGTTGAAAACTCTTTTTCAAGCAGTGAAAAATCGAGAGATACAGAACGATCCGTTGCTATAGTTTTACGCATTTCATCTGTAAGATTTCCAAACATCATGGTAAGGAATTCTGCTGATTGTTGTTTTTTTAACCCTTGTGTTATAAACCATTGATGGGCAGTTTCTATAAAATTAAAATATACTCCCATAAGTGAACCAGCTGTCATAAAAAGATTAAACTGCTCTTCCTTATCCAGCACCAATGTGCCCCCCAATGCATCAAATAAAGTGCGTAAAAAGGGATGATTGGGATAGATTGGTGTCAAATTTTTGCATTCTGCAACAAAAGGTAATGGAACAGCACGATAAACTTTATGATTAATCCACTCTTCTATTTCTGCTGCTTTTACCATAGCAAGTACGGAAATAACCAGCTGTTCTGGACGAAAACGAAGAGAGCACAAAACGTCTTCTGCAATTTGGTTGGGCAAGCAAAGAAAAACACAATCACTAACATCGAGCAACGCTTGGTTATTTTCAGCAATCATAACTTTATCATAAGTACGTGAAAGGCGCTTTGCTGTTTGTGCATTGCGAGGCGAAACAATAATGGAAGAAACATCAAAGTTGCTTGTCATTAAGCCATTCACCATTGAAGCACTGATTGTACCCGTTCCCAAAAAGCCAAGTCTCATTATCTATTTCTCAGTTTCATATTTTAAAAGGAATTTCAATCAACATCTCAGGTGTTTTAACTAACATAAACGCTAATTGAAGAAGCAACACATAACATAGCAAGAATAATCAAAACCAAATAGATTTTGGGCTTGTCAAAGAGAACGGCAAAAGCAGAAAACCAACCAACAACAGCTGCGGCTAATGCAAATAAAAAACCTGGTTTATTCATAAGCACAATATGCATTGCCATTAACCCACCAATAATTAGCGCTCCAAAAATGATGAGCAAACCTGTTGCAAACTTTTCATAATCATCCATATTTCGCTCCTTATAGCGCTCAATTATTACACACTTTTTAACGCATATGCACATAAAAACGAAATGTTTTTTATTGAATATGGTTAAAACGGGGAGGCCTTTTATTGATCAGATGTAAAAAATGCAGGGATATGCTGTGGCCAACGCCAAGGTAAAATTGCAATTAAATCAAAGCGTACAGACAAAAGGGCATAATCTTTTTGCCGTGCGAGCCAAATATCGGCAGCTGCCTCAATTCGCTTTTCATTCATTCGGGAAACCGCTTCCATTGCTTCAGCCAACGTTGAACGTGCTTTAACTTCAACGATTAACACAAGATTTCCGCGTCGTGCAATTAAATCAATTTCTCCACATTTTGTTTTAAAACGCCTTTCGGCAATGTGAAACCCTTTGCAACGTAGCCACCAAGCTGCCAATTTTTCTGCACGAATCCCTCGATAAAAAGACTTTTGTCTGCGTTTTTTTTGTATTATTTTACGCATTTTTTAAAAAGATTAATCGCTGAAAAAGTTCTTGCTTTTTTAAACCGGTTTTTTTTGCAACAAAAGCTGCCGCTTGAGCAGCAGAATGTATCCGTGCGCGTTCTAATAGCATTTCATCAATTTCTTGATCACTTATCACATTTAAAGAAGAAGATGATTCTCCAATAAGTACAACAATTTCCCCACGAATATGTGCTTGTTTTCTGTAATTTTCTAACAAATTTCCCAAATTGGAAACATCTACTGTTTCAAACTTTTTTGTTAATTCACGACAAATGGCAGCAGGTCGATTAGCCGAAAAAAGTGTGACCATATCCTGTAAAGTTTCAACAAGACGATGCGGTGATTCATAAAAAATCAAAGTTGCTGGAATCTCTTTTAATTGTTCCAACCGTTTTCGGCGCTGTAGCTTTCGTGCACTCAAAAAACCTGCAAAAAAAAAGCTATCCGTAGGAAGCCCTGTCGGTATAAGAGCGGCTAAAAGAGCGGATGCTCCAGGAATAGGAATAATTTTATGACCAGCTTTACGGGCCTCTTCTACCAATCGAAATCCAGGATCAGAAATAAGTGGTGTTCCGGCATCTGAAACAAGTGCTACTGTTTTGTTTTCTGCTAAAGCCGCTAAGAGCTTCGGACCCGCTTTTTGCGCATTATATTCATGATAGAGAAAAGGTTTTTTTTGAATGCCGTAACGTTCCAACAAAACACGTGTTACTCGCGTATCCTCACACGCTAAAATATCAATTCCTGCAAGCACTTGCAAAGCACGAAGCGTAATATCTGCAAGATTTCCGATAGGTGTTGCCACAAGATAAAGCCCTGATTCTATAACGGGTGCAGAATAAGCATGCGCACCTATAAAATATGCTTTTTCACACATGCTCTTTTCTTTTCATTAAATTCTCCTCACCACAAGATTTTTATCCATACTCATAAGCCATTTTGGCTCATTTTTTACCAGCACATTTTTTATCATTACAAAGGCTTACCTTACTCGAATAATCGATTACACTACAATAAGATAATTTCATATTTAACGTCTTAATTTAACATTATTATCTATTTTGATCCGCGTTATTTTTTCCAGTAAAACAAATTCCAAATGTAACCAATATTCTATCAGCCCCATGATTTTCTATAAAGTTTTTCCTTCGAGAACCAAAAAACAACTTTACTCATGTTATAATCTCATGCTTCTTTGTGCTCTTTGAAAAGCTAAGCTTTTTAGATTATTTCCATAACGCCGATTTTTCAAATATATCTATTGATATCCAAACTGTTTTTCTGAGCAAATGTAAACAGCCCCTTTTGAAACACATACAGTTAACTGGCAGCTGACTGTATTGTTATTGATCAAATATAAGCTCTTATCAGCAAAATACTTTATTTTTTCATATTCTCTACAGCTTTAACAGTATAATGAGTACCTTAGAAAAGTTTAAGGCTAAATTTTATCTTAAAGATTTGATTTATAATGGAAAATTTATTATTTTGCCTATTAATTAGGAGCTTTAAATATCGTAACATTATCTCAGCTCTTCTTATAGCCAATTAATCAAAATCATTTTTGTGCATCTTGAAACCTCCTTAAAACAAAGATTATCGCCTCATTGGAGATCGCAGAGAAAATAATGCTGTTAGCTTGTACTTTTTATTTCATAAATATGGAACTGTTCGTTCACAGGATTGCGTTATATCTTTTTCGAATAGTGTCGCAAAATTATTGTTTGATATGAGAGCTATCTCTTAAAAACAAGCCCATGACTGAACAACACAAGTCTGCTTTAATTTTGGATACCTTATTTTTTCTGAAGGATATGCTCCCATAAAAAAACGTAAGTAATAAAAGCGGGGACAATACGTTATCTCTTCTTTTTAGAGGATATTGTGATGCTTTTGAAAGTTTTAAAACCGAATGGACAGATGATAGTAAAGAGGAAAACAGTTTTTTCCTTTCAGATTTGATGTTCTTGCTAAATGAAGCTGTATTTTCGTTTCAGAGATTACTCAAATAGAATATGCAATATTTTTGCTCTAGCTACAAAAGCTGGAACGGCGTGCAGAGCTTTCATTCACCTTAATCTTTCTTTTAAATATACCACTTGTGTTCAATTTGGATGTTGATTTACAAGCAATAGCGAAAGCACAAGCTTTATAAAAAAACAACTCTATAAAACGCGTCATAGAGTGGTCATGAAAGCTATTTTGTTTTTTATCAGGTGTTTTGCTAATAGCGATAGTCTCCATGGCTTGGCATCTGCTTATTTTTACGGTATTTGTACACATTCATTGCAGTATATTGGTAAAGGGCAGTATATTGGTAAAGGTTAGATGCAAGGCGATTATCTTTAATGCAAAAATAAAAGGTTAATGTGAGATTAAAGATTTTGTCGTGTCATTATCAGTAGAAACATTATAAAGGGCTTGAACGAGCATGCTCTTTATCTCTTTATCTCACGATGTTTTTTCTACATTCATTCGTGGTTTTCTTGAGTGAGCATTACTTGGCAAAGTGTAGGAGAAAAAATAAATGTGAAGCGCATCTTCAGGGGGCTCTTGGCTAGTTAAAACGATTGATGTTTCTTATGAGAGGGCTAAAAGCATTTTGGATCATATGGGAGAGGGGGTAACGTAGAACGGGCTTATTTTCCTTCAGGTTTTCGAGAACCGCGGCTGTTCCTTTATCGCAGAATTGTCAAGAATATATTTATTATTGTTTTGTCATTTAAATAAAAAAAATTTGATAAAAATATGTTATGTTTTTCTATTGAAAAAATTCATGCGGTGAAGAGAGTATTTTATATGAGAATAGAGTTCTTTTTACATTGTGAAAGAACGTATGCAGGAAGGTGATTGATAGATTTCTGATCTGAGGGAAATATTTTTATCCATTGCGTTTTGTATATTTCAATTTTAGGAAAATGAACAATGATTATACATTGGGGAATTACATATTGGGATAGAAGGGGCCCTCATTGCCTTGCGGACAGATCCAAGTGATATTTTGGTTTGGATCTTTGATATCGCATGTTTTACAATGTATGCAATTTGAAGCGTTTATCATATAAGTCAGATGATCATTATCCTCTAGCCACTCGTAGACAGCGGCGGGACAATAGCGTGTAGAGGGTCCTCCATAGATTGCATATTCAGAGTCCTTTTGCTTTTTTAATGAGGCTATTTTTAAATGACAAGGTTGATTTTCTTCATGATGCGTATTGGAAAGGGCAACACTTGAAAGGCGATCAAAGGTTACAACGCCATCTGGTTTTGGGTAAGAAATGGGTTGAAATTTTTCTGCTGGTTCAAGGCATGCATAATCTTCCTTTCCGTGGGAGAGTGTTTTAAATAAGGAAAATCCGAACAGTTGTTGCCACCACATATCAAAACCAGCAAGTTTAATTCCATATTTTGTCCCATATTTTGCCCAGAGCGGTTTGGCATTTCGCACTTTATAAAGATCTTTGCCAATGAGCCCTTTTCGCCACTGTTCTTCGATTTCTTTAACCTCATCATGGGCACGCCCTTGTGCAAGAGCGGTAGCCATGTTATCGGCAGCTAATATGCCAGATAAGATGGCATTGTGTGATCCTTTGATACGAGGAACATTGACAAATCCAGCAGAGCAGCCAATAAGCGCCCCACCAGGAAAGGTGAGTTTTGGTACAGATTGCCAACCTCCTTCGCTGATAACACGTGCACCATAGGAAAGACGTTTTGCGCCTTTAAAGATTTTATAGAGTTTTGGATGTGTTTTAAAACGTTGAAATTCTTCAAAGGGAGAAAGATAAGGATTTTTGTAATCTAAGTGCACAACAAAACCGACAGAAATGATATTGTTTTCTTGGTGATAAATAAAGCCACCGCCACCGGTATTATTGTCTAAGGGCCAACCAGTGAAATGTTGTACTAAACCGCATTGGTGTTTGTTGGGGGCAATTTCCCAGAGCTCCTTGAGACCAAGACCAAATTTTTGTGGTTCTCGATTTTTGCTAAGATTAAAATGTTGTATCAGTTGTTTTGCAATTGAGCCGCGTGCTCCTTCCGCAATCAGAGTATATTTTGCCAATAAAGCCATCCCAGGCATATAATTTTTTCCAGGAGTTCCATCTTTGTTAAGCCCCATATCACCGGTGAGAACACCAATGATAGCTCCGTTATCTTTTTGGATGATGGGTTCTGTTGCTGCAAAACCAGGATAGATTTCAACACCCAACGCTTCAGCTTTTTTGCTTAGCCAGCGGCAGACGCTCCCAAGCGAAACGATATAACATCCGTTATTTGATAAGATTTTAGGGTGCAAAATATTGGGAAATATTGTGGACTTTTGAGGCTTTAGAAAAAAAAATTGGTCCTGTGTGACAGGGGTTGTAAAGGGATGGTCGTTATCATTTCGCCATTCTGGTAAGAGTGTATCGATACCAATGGGGTCAACAACTGCGCCAGAGAGAATATGTGCACCAACTTCGGTCCCTTTTTCAACAATTGTGACAGAAAGCTCAGGATTAATTTGTTTAAAACGAATTGCGGCAGAAAGCCCTGCTGGTCCTGCTCCGACAATGACTATGTCAAACTCCATACTTTCACGTTGGTCATGCAGAAGTGCTTTCATGGCTTATAAAGCTTTCTCCAATTCTGGAATAATTTGGTGGAGATCACCTACAAGGGTGTAATCGGCAATTTGCATGATGGGAGCTTCTTCATCTTTATTAATGGCAACAATAATTTGTGCATCCATTATACCGGCTACATGCTGGATTGCACCGGAAATGCCAACGGCGATATAAAGTTCAGGGGCAACGACTTTTCCTGTTTGTCCAATTTGCCAATCATTGGGAGCATAGCCTGCATCCACTGCTGCGCGGCTGGCACCTAAAGCAGCATTTAATTTGTTTGCAAGAGGAAGAAGCAGGGCCATAAATTTCTCTTGAGAACCAAGACCACGCCCGCCTGATATAATAACACGTGCTGAGGTGAGCTCAGGACGATCACTTTTGTTTGTCTCTGCTTTTACGAAAGAAGAAAGATTTGGATTGGGAGCTGGTGTTATTGTTTTAATGGGAGCAGAATTATTTTGGGAAGGCGTTGGGGTGAAAGAAGCGGTGCGAACTGTTATAATCTTTTTATAATCATTGGTGCGTACAGTTTCAAATGCATTGCCTGCATAAATTGGTCGTTTGAAGGTATTGGGTGAAAGAATGGCGGTAATATCTGAAATTTGCATAAGATCAAGAAGAGCTGCTACGCGCGGCATCACATTTTTCCCAGTACTGCTGGATGCTGCCATGATCACATCATAATCCTTTGCTAACATGAGAATTGTATCTGCCATAGGCTCGGCAAGTTGATGGGCTAAATAGTCTGCTTTTGCAATAAGAACTTGCCGCACACCATTAAGTTTAGCACTATTTTCCGCTATCGTTTGAATTTTTTCTCCGCAAACCAGAATATCGATATCATTACTGAGTACGCGTGCAGCGGTGAGTACTTTTGCTGTTTCTTCTGTATTATGATCGGCCAATAAAAGAATTGCCATAAGTTTTTGCCCTTTTATGTGAGTGTTGCTTTTACTCTAGTGGTGAGAATATTAAATGCAGTTCTTCTGTTTTAAGGCTCTGACAAGTTCTACTACATTTGCCACTTTTATACCGGATTGACGGGGTTTTGGCTCTTCAACGCTTAAAATTGTTAAGCGTGCTTTCGTATCGACGCCAAGATCAGTAAGAGATTTTTGTTCAATGATTTTCTTTTTTGCTTTCATGATATTGGGGAGAGAGGTGTAACGCGGTTCATTGAGCCGTAGATCGGCGGTCATAACCATGGGAAGGGGAAGACAAAGGGTTTGTGTTCCATTATCAACTTCACGAGTAACTGTAGCATGCCCATTTTCTATGTTAAGATGTGAGGCAAAAGTTGCTTGTCCCCACCCAAGAAGAGCAGCGAGCATTTGTCCTGTTTGGTTGCTATCGTCATCAATTGCTTGTTTTCCTAAAAAGACCATGTCGGGTTTTTCTTCATCAACAATGGTTTTGAGAATCTTAGCAATTGCTAAGGGTTCAAGTGTTTGATCCGTTGTGACAAGAAGTGCGCGATCAGCTCCCATTGCAAGTCCTGTTCGTAGAGTTTCTTGAGCTGCTTCTGGGCCAATTGAAACAAGAAGAACTTCTGAAATTTTACCGGATTCTTTTTGGCGAATGGCCTCCTCCACGGCTATCTCATCAAAAGGATTCATAGACATTTTTACGTGAGACAGATCAACGCCTGTACTATCCGGTTTGACGCGTATCTTGATGTTATAATCAACAACACGTTTGACAGCGACAATTATCTTCATAATGATCCTCTTTGTTTGTATGTTACAAGTTTATAGCAATACTCATAAGAAACCAAATTGTTTAGAATGAAGTCTCAATTTATAACTTGTGTTCTCTTTCGTATAAGCTTTTTTATGTTTACTTGTACTTTCTCGTCGTTATTTTCAATCTTCATATTTTTGCATTGCCATAATTGCCTTATTTGCTTGAATAAAAAGTAAAAAAATCAATCTGTCTTGTGAGAATATTCTTTTTTAGTTTCTTATGCTTTATTTATGATGGTGCAATAGGTCCTTTATGCAATGAAAAATTAAGTGAAAAAGATAAAAATGGGGGAATGATTTTGCTCTTCAAATCTTGAAGACAGAAAAATTAAAGATCTTTCTTTCAAATATTTTAGATAAAGATTGGGGAAAATATTTCTAACAAAAAAGTTTTTGGGAGTTCTTAAAGCTCTATTTACTAAAATAGAGCACACTTTCTCATCATTTGTTGCGATTCTTTTCAAAAAGGTTAATGAGGGGTAGGCGTTTGTGAATACGAAGGGTCATACGATCGACCAAGCGACCAAACAGGTTAGGAACGATAAAGTCTTTTCTTTTGTTGAACAGAAAGAGAGAATGGATACTTCTGTAGAAGTAACGATGTCGGATATTGCTCAAAAATTACGCACCGTTTATGCGCAAATGCAAATGAAGCATTCGCCTCGTTCTTTAATGCAGCAGAGTTCTGTAGAAGAGCATTTTAAATCTTACTTAGATGATATTAGTCGGGCCATTTTGGCTGAACATTATATACGTCGTCAAAGAGAAAAAAAGCTTTTCCAGTCTTTAGAGCAGATTAAAACAATTGTTCAAAGTTTGCAGAGTGAAAAAAAAAGCTTAGAAGAAGCAGCGGTAACACGACGGGTGTCTCGTTCAAAATCACCTGATTCTGTTGTACAAAAACTTGCTCACATGGAATGTGAGGGAAATCAAGAACGCTTATTACTTCAAAAGGTGCAAAATTATTCGAAAGAAAACAGCATAATTTCACTCCAAACAAATGTTGAAAATACGTTGCAGCAAGAAAATAGAAGCCCTTTGCCCAGTGATGCTCTGCAATCTGCTTTTAAAAAGGTTGAGGGAGTAGTGAAGCATGCTGTGATAAAAGAAAAGGGGATGATGGGTGCTCAGGCATCTAATCATTGCATTGAGAATGATTTTTCTTCTTTAAGGACGCAGTCTCGGGAACATGTGTCGTTTTTATCTTATTTGCTAAAAAAAGGTGTTCTTTGTTTTTTAACCGTTGCATTTGTGGTAGCGATAACGTTATGTTTTTATAGCTTTTTAAAAGGAGCTCGTTTTTTTTAATTTTTATGATGTTGATGTTAATAGATGTGAAATGTATTGCGCATTCGTGTTTGTGCGGAAGCTATAGCAACTAAAATTATCCTTTTAAACACGCAACAGAGATTATTGGAAAAGAGGATAATTGGAGAAGGATTCTCTAATTGTAAAAAAACCTCAAATTATCTTGAAGGTTCTGTAAGTGAGTATTTATTTACCAATTGCTGAAATGTCACTCAATATGCTGATCTTGATTGGTATGGGAGTCGTTGCTGGTTTTTTTTCAGGACTTTTTGGAATCGGTGGTGGGTTTCTCATCACGCCGTTATTGATTTTTTATAATATTCCTCCTGCTATTGCTGTTGGAACAGGTGCCAACCAGATGATTGCTTCATCTGTAACAGGAGCAATTACACATTTTAGAAGACGTACGCTCGATATTAAACTTGGTATTCTTTTGGCGCTTGGAGGAGGGATTGGTTCTTTAATCGGGATTCAGGTTTTCTCTGTTTTGAAAAAGTTAGGTCAATTAGATTTAATGATTTCGCTTCTTTATGTGATTCTTCTTGGAAGTGTAGGAAGCTTGATGATCGTTGAAAGTTGGTATGATATGATGCGCAAGCGTAAGGCAGGAAAAGCCAATATTCGTCTTGCTGGTCGACATAACTGGATTCATCGCTTACCCTTAAAAATGCGTTTTCGGACATCTATGATATATGTTAGCATTATTCCAGTTTTAGGGATTGGACTCATCGTGGGGTTGTTGTCTTCTATTATGGGAATTGGTGGGGGGTTCTTTATGATCCCAGCATTGATTTATCTTCTGCGTGTTCCAACCAGTGTGGTGATTGGGACTTCACTTTTTCAGATTACATTTGTGTCTTCTTTCACGACAGTTTTGCAAAGTATGACTAATCAGTCCGTTGATATTGTCTTGGCTTTTTTGTTAATGCTTGGAGGAAGTATTGGTGCGCAATATGGAACACGGGTTGGACGGAAGTTAAAGGCTGAACAATTGCGTATGGCACTTGCATTTTTAGTGTTGATTGTGTGTATGCGTCTTGCTTTTCAATTATTTATACGCCCTGATAATCTTTTCTCTCTGGATATTCTTATGAGATAAAAATGGGTAGATTATTTTCTTTATACATCATTACAGGTTGCTTTTGTTTTATTTCTTTTTCTACATGGTCACATGTTGGGACGCCAGCTACATTCATTGATCAAGTTGACCACGAAACTGTCCAAATTATTGTAACAACGAATACGATTACTGTGGATGCAAATTTTGCTGGTCGTGATCTTTATATTGCTGGTGTTTTAGAAAATATTGATCCGTTATATTCTCGACAGAACCGTTATGATATTGTTGTAAGCTTGGAGGGACAAGATCGGACAATGGTGATGCGAGAAAAAAAACGCAATGCCGGTGTATGGGTCAATACAGATTCTCTTATTTTTAAAAAGGTTCCTCTTTTTTACTCTATGGTCACAACACGTGAAATTGACGATATTACGAGCATTGAAGATTATAAACGCTTAGGGTTAGGATTACTCTATTTGCCATTGCAGACGGATGAACAAGATCAGAAAAAAATACAAATCTTTCGCGATGAACTTATAAAATTGCAAAAAGCTAAAAGCCTTTATTATGAGGAAGTGGGTGGGGTTCGTTTTGGTTCTGACACACTTTTCACAGCGCATTTTCGTTTGCCAGCAAATATCCCAGTTGGACATTATAAAGTTCGTGCTTATCTTTTTCGTGATGGACAGTTTATTGATAGTGCAACAACGACTCTTGAAATTGTTAAAGCACATATCACCTATACAATTTTTTATGCAGCGCACAAGTATCGTTTTTTATACGGTATTGTTGCAGTGATTATTGCTATTACTACAGGATTTTTGTGTCGTTTGATTTTTCGAAAAGATTAACGCAAGGAAAATGTTAAGGCTTTTATTTTTTATGAAAAATTCGTAAGATAAGAAAAATAGGCACAACAACAATAGCTCCTGTCATAGTTATATGGAAGAAATTTGTAAGCGTTATAAATCCTGCTTCCCATAGTGATTGAAAAAAATCGACTATTTTTTGTATGAGGTTTCGAGGTGTCCATCCCAAAAAATTCATTACGATACCAATGAAGAATGAAAGGATAAGCAATTTTAGACTAACGCGGCGTGATTTTCCTCCAAGAAACGCATGAAAAGAATCTAATAATTTTTTTTTTCGCTTCATTTTAATATACTTTCAAAGATCGTGTTTTTTATTGTATTATCATGGTACAGCGATGTTATTATCATAAAGGAAAAACATTTTTTTATTTTTTCTTACTTTTTGAGTTTATCACCTTAGTCTGGTTAACGGTGCTGGTTTTTGAAATATACACATGTTTTATTGCATTTTTTGCGATATTTTCATGGCGCTTCTTTTATTAAATGAAGGGATATCCTTTCGTCTCGAGAATTTGTAGAGAAATTTTATAACGTTTCAGCATTTCTTATCAGAGTGAGAGTTCTAGTATATTGAAGATTTTGTAACGAACTTATTATTGTCGTGTATAGAAATAATATTTCAAGACAGTTTACTTAAAAAAAGACTATCTATTCTAATAAGGGTGTGCTTATATAGGTATTATATTTAGATATTTCAACCTTAGTGCATTGAAAAGATCTTTTTTTCTGAAAAAATGTAAGCAATGAATTGAGTGTTGTTAAAGGAGCAAAGATATTAAAAATACGATGTGAAAAAAAGTTTTGTTATGTGTGGGTGCGTAAAGGAATATCAGGGGGAGCCTATGCTCCTTTTATTTAGAAATAAAATATAATTTAAAAGCTGTTATTTGGCAGAGGATTATGGAAAAATTCAAAATTCCTCTTGTAGGGGGAGGAGATCATGTCGGTTGATGGGTGAATTTTCCTGTTTTGTTAAAATGTCAAATTGTTAGTAGAGCTCTTTGTTATTAAGGCGCTTAAGCTAACAAAGAAGAGTCTTTTGATGGCATAAAAAGGCGAGAGGAAAGAAGAGACAAGCTTACCCGACAAAAGAGAGAAAATAGTGGTTTTATAGTCTTCAATCGTAGGCGTTATGACATCATGAATAGGCTCTGTTATGGGGAGCATTCATTGTATGTCAGAGTGTTTGTTGTTGCATGTTTTGGTTTGTCTTGGCTTGTAGCCATGGGTAGAAGTCCGTGGTTGGTAAGTGGTGTTGTTTGAAGGTTTTAATAATACTTTGTTTGAGGCGCTTATGGATCATCTAACCTTATTATTAAGCATGTGCTTGTTGTGTGGGAAATTTATATAGTAAACTTTAAAAGGAAAAGTCTATGAACTTGAAGAAAAAAATATTACAAAATAGCAGCTCTCTTGTTTCTGCTCTTATGGCATTGGCGATGGTTGCACAACAAGTTTCAGCAAAAACACCCGCTGATA
>NZ_JBHIRW010000028.1:0-19650 GCF_042197445.1 Bartonella sp. AA1HLJMS
CAAAAGCTTGCTCTTGATGTGATTGTGGTGCCGGAGCGTATACGCCCTGTGGATGATGAGCATGCCAAGGCACTTGCACAATCAATAGTGCGGGAGGGATTGATGAATCCGATTACGGTGCGCCATACCCCTAATGCTAAAGAGGGTAATTACACGCTTATTGCTGGTGCACACCGGCTTCGTGCTGCTGAGCTTTTGGGCTATAGTGACATTGATGCGGTTGTGGTGCAGGCGGATAAAGAGAATGCTGCGCTTTTAGAAGTGGCTGAAAACCTGTTTCGCAATGAATTGTCTGTTATTGATCGTGCGCTTTTTGTCCAGACTTACCGCGAATTGTGGGAAAAGAAGTATGGGGAAATTAAGCGTGGTGGGGACGGTAGTAATCAATATACAAAGGACAAAGTGGCAAAGGGTAAAGTTTACCCTTTGATCGGTGAGGATGCAAATTTTGAGCAATTGGTGCAAGTTGCACCAATTGCTCATGCGAGTGGAGAAAATGACAAAAGGACAGTTTTATCTTTTGCCAAACATGTGGCGGACCGCATTGGTTTTTCTCAAGATGTTGTAAAACGTCTTAACTGTATTGCCCAACATCTACAGCCAGAATTACGCTCTGTTTTGCGGGGGACAGCATTGGCGGATAATCAAGCGCAATTGTTGAAGTTGGCGAAGATGGAGCCGGTTGCGCAACGGCGGGTGGCGATTGCGCTCCAACAGGTTGATGGGGATTTGAGGCGGGCTGTTGATTTGGTCAATGGGGTTAATACGCCGCCGCAAATTAATGAACAAGAGCGGGTTTTTGCTCAGTTATTGGGTGTTTGGCAGAGAGCAGATGCGCAGACAAAGGCGCGGTTTTATGATTATTTGAACAAGCAATCGGGGGAGGTGCTGTCATGAAGAGGCATGGTTGCGGGCAGCTTGATTTTTTCCAAAAGCCGGTTTTTCCCTGCCGCGAACCCGTTGCGCAGATTGATTTAGGGCGGTTTCGCTCACGCATTAAGCGTGCGATGGCGCGGGCTTTGAGAGAATGCCGGCATGAGCGCAGTGTTATTGCGGAGCGTATGGCGCATTATTTAGGGATTGGGTGTTTAAGTAAGGCAAGTTTGGATGCTTATGTTGCGGAAAGTAAGCAGGTGGATATTTCCCTGCCGCGGTTTAAGGCATTTGTGCGGGCGACAGAGGCATTTTGGCTCTGGGATGAGGTGGTGAGTGAAGATGGATTGTTGCTGTTGCAGGGGGATGAGGCACGTTTAGCAGAAATTGCGCGGCTTCAGCAGGAACAGCGGGAGATTGCAGCGCAATTGAAAGCCATGCGCGCAACGCCGGTTCGCATTAAAAGGGGGCAGCCATGAAGGAATGGTTTCGTATTGCCGAATTGGCTGAGGCAGCTTTGCCAGGGTTGCCGAAAACAAAGATCGGTCTCAACAATCTTGCGCTTAAGAAATGGCGTTTGAATACACAATTGTTTCGCCAAACATTAGGCAAAACCAAGCCGGTTTGGGAGTATCACATCTCTTTATTGCCGGAGGGGGCGCGGGCGGCATTGTTGGTGCGGGCAGGTGGTGTTGATGTGAAACAAACGCAAGGGGAGCAAAAGGCAAGTATTTGGGTGCGTTATGAGGGGCTTTCAAAGGCGCATAAAAGGCGCTGTGAAGAGCGTTTGAAGGCACTTTGCTTTTGGGATGATTTGCTCCATGCCGGTATGGGTGTGCATGATGCGGCAAGTTTGAGTGCGGTGCAATTTGGTGTGAGCCGGATGTCGCTTTTTAATTGGCGGCAGATGGTGGAGGGGTATGAGCGCCCTGATTGGTTGGCAGCTTTAGCGCCTTGTTATGGTGAGGAGAATGTTTCGCAATTTGCGCCGTGTCATGAGGGGGCGTGGGAGGTTTTTTGTTCGGATTATTTGCGCCCCTCTAAACCTGCTTTTTCGGCGTGTTATCGGCGCATGGTTTCGGTTGCGCAGGAGCGGGGTTTTGAGCCCATTCCTTCTGAGCGGGCTTTGCGGCGTCGTTTTAAGGCGCAAATTTCCAAAGCGGTTGTGGTTTTAGCACGTGAGGGAGAAGAAAAGGCAAAAAAGCTTTATCCAGCCCAACGGCGTGATCGCTCAAGCTTGCATGCATTGCAAGCAGTGAATATGGATGGGCATAAGCTGGATGTTTTTGTGAATGTTCCTTGGACAGAGAAGCCTGTGCGGCTTTATTTGATTGCCATTCAAGATCTTTATTCGGGCAAGATTTTATCGTGGCGCTTATCGGATGCTGAGACTTGGGAAATTGTTCGTTTGGTGATTGGGGATATGGTGGAAGCTTATGGCATACCAGAGCGCATGACCTTGGATAATGGGCGTGCCTTTACCAGCAAGTGGATTTCTGGAGGTGTACAAAACCGTTTTCGTTTTAAGATTAAGCCGGATGATCCGCAAGGGCTTTTGACGAGTTTGGGGGTGCAATTGCAATGGACCACCCCTTATAGCGGACAGTCTAAACCGATTGAGCGGGCATGGCGTGATCTGGCAGAAGCGATTTCCAAACATCCCTTTTGTGCAGGGGCTTATACGGGCAATAAACCGGATGCCAAGCCTGAAGATTATGGCAAGCGCGCGATAGGATTTGAAGCGTTTAAAGCCCATGTTGGTGCGCAAATTTGTGCACACAATGCGCAAGCAGGGCGTAAGGCGGTTAATTGTGCGGGGCGCAGTTTTGATGAGACCTTTACTGAGAGCTTGCAAGCAGAGGGGACGATTATTCGGCAAGCAACGGCGGCACAACGGGCTTTATGGCTTTTAACCTCTGAGGCATTGCGTGCGCAAAAGGGTACGGGGGAGATCCATTTTTATGGCAATCGTTATTGGGCGCGGGCGTTGAATGAGCATGCGGGGCAAAAAGTGATTGTACGCTTTGATCCGGATAATTTGCATCAGGATTTACGGGTTTATGATTTGAACAATCGGTTGCTTTGTTTGGCACCATGCCTTTGTGATGTAGGTTTTTATGACCAGCAGGCGGCGCGCTTGAATGGGCGTTTGCGTAAAGAATATGTGAAGGCTGTTAAAGCAGAAAAACAGCTAGCGGCAAAGCTTGCGCCTGATCACTTGGCAGATGTTTATGGGCGCCTTGAGAAAAAGGATGAAGCGTTCAAATCGAAGCTTCCGATAAAGCCAAAGGTGAGCCGCTTGATGCCAAACAATGTGGGGAATTTAGCTTTGAAAGCAGACGATGATGAGGCTTTGGGGGCTCGAGAATTTAGTCAACACTTGCATAAAGCTTTGAGAAAGCTTTCCGCCTCTGATGAGGGGCGTGAGGTGATCAAGTTTCCCAAGCAATAGAATAAGGAAATAGGAAAAGAGAGGGGGGATTATAAGAATTCTCAAAAGGAAGCTGGTTTTGTATCGCGTATCAGCTTGAAGCGTTAACAAAGAAAGGGGGGAGGAATCTTAATCCTTTAAAAGTCTAATCAATACATGAAGTTTCTAGGTGTCTTTGCCTGATCAGGTGAGATGCGTGGAGTTAGCAAGTTCCCTGATGTGTGAGAAAGAACCAAGGGGAATTTGTCAGGGAGCCGTTTTAGTATCGCGTACGGCTTTAAATGTTCATTCTAAAGACAAAAGAAAGGGGCGGGTGGGAGCCCTTCCCCTTTCGCAGTCTAAAATCAATACAGAGGGGAATATACATGAAAAACGCGATAAATGCAACGGTCGATAAAAATCCTTGGGCGCGACCTAAAATCCAGCCTAATGGCACAGCACAAAACCGCAACAGTGATGACATTGCTTTATGGAATGAGCTTGTGGATGCGGTGAGAGCTTTGGGGCAAATGAATGATTGGTCGAAAGCAGAGGTGGCGCGGCGCATAGGCATGCCGGATGGGACGTTTTCGCAATGGTATGCGGGTAGTTATGCGGGGCAATTGGGTAAGCAAAATGCAAAGGTTCAACAATGGGTTGAGGTTTTAAAGGAAACAGCGGGGTTTTTGGAGAAGATCCCTGAAAAACCAGCCTTTCAGAGGAATCGTATAGCCAGTGAGATCATTGATACTTTAACACTGGCACAAAGTACGGGGGATATGGTGATGATTACGCTTGATGCGGGCAGTGGCAAGACCGAAACTTGCCGCCATTATCGCTCTACCCGCCCGCATGTTTATCTGGTGACAGCCAGCCCACATACGCGCAGTGTTCACGGTATTTTGAATGATATGGCAGCAGAATTGGAAGTGGTGGAATATAATCCCACCCGCTTAACGCGTGCGATTGGTAAGAAATTAGAGCGTGTTGGTGGCGGAACATTGTTGATTGTTGATGAAGCGCAAAATTTAACGGATGAAGCGATTAATCAGTTGCGCCATTTTGTTGATATTAATGGTACGGGGCTCGCTTTGGTTGGGAATGATGAGATCTCGGGGCGGTTGGTTCATCGTCAAAATGGTCCCTCTTATGCGCAAATTAAAAGCCGATTGGCGATGCATCTGAAACGGCGCAAGCCCTATAGTGAGGATATTGCTGCGCGCATTCATGATTGGGGGATTGAGGATGTTGGTGCGATAAAGTTTTTGACAGGGATTGGCTTAAAGGCTGGAGCTTTGCGGCAAATTGACAAAACCATGATGTTGGCACGCATGGCAGCGCTTGGAGATGGGTGTGAGGTGACCCTGAAACATGTCAAAGCGGCATGGAAAAACCGTGACGTGGAGGAATTGGCATGATCTCTTTATGCGACAAAGAATTATCCGATACGCTTGTTGGTCTTTATGACGATTATCAATGCGGTTTTGATATTGGAGAAAAGCTTAAATTGTGTGTTGATTTGGCGTTATTGCTTGAATTGGAGTTGAGTGTTCACCGTTTGGGGGAAGCGGATGCGGTTTTGGAAGCTGAAGTTGCAGAAGTTTTGGCTGAGTGTGAAGGCTCTGATGCGGATGAGAGCAATCGTGTGATTTATATGGATTTTGGAGGAAGCAAATGATGGAACGTAACCCTTATATGGTAAGAGATTGCTTGATTGCTTTGCGCTCTGCCTTTTTACAGTATGAGGTGAATGGCATTTTTATGCATGGACAAGATGTTCGAGAATTGAATGAGTATTTGCGTCGTTTGGCAGGCTATAACCACGTTTTAAGTCATGAGCTTATGCGGTGTCGTTGGCAATTGAAAGCGGGATGTGCGCCTTCTTCAGGGGATGTTGTGCCATTTCGTCGTTTTCAAAAAACACAGGAGGAAGTTGGTGATGAATCCACAAATTGAACTTGAAGGTACGCGTTATATGAAGGATGCGAAAGGGGCTTTGGTGCCGGTAAGTTTGATCCGCCCTGCGGATTTGTTAGAGGATGAAACGGTGCGCAAAATTATGGGTTTTGCGAAAGAATTATCGGCAAGGATTGCACGTTTTAACAACCATACGATTGCGGATTTGAGTGATTTTGATAGCTTGCTTGCGCAAGAATATGGTGTGGAGCGGCGTGGCAAAAAGGGCAATTGTACTTACACAAGCTTTGATGGTTTGCAACGTATTAAGGTGCAAGTTCAGGAAAGTGTTGATTTTGGACCGCAATTGCAAATTGCCAAAAGCCTTCTTGATGAGTGTTTGAATGAGTGGTCTGCGGATGCACGCCCTGAAATCCGTGCGATTATTACGCGTGCTTTTAATACGGATAAAGAAGGCAAGGTGAATCGGGGCGAGATCTTTATGCTGTTGCGTTTGGATATTGATGATCCACGCTGGAAAGAGGCGATGCGTGCCATTCGTGAAGCGATCCGTGTGACGACATCTAAGGAATATGTGCGTTTTTATGAGCGCGATACATTAGAAAGCGCTTGGCGTGCTGTGACCATTGATCTGGCGAAGACATGAGGGGGGAGAGATGTCTTTAGCTGTCCTTCATATGGGAAAACGCGCGTTAGGTCTTGATGATGAGACCTATCGCGCACTGCTCTATCGCTTGACAGGCAAGCAATCGGCGAAAGATTTGAATTTTTCAGAAAAGCACTTGGTTATCGCTGAAATGAAAGCGTTTGGTTTTAAGCCGAATGGGAAGCGTTTAGAGGGTAAATATGCTAAGAAGCTCCAGGCGCTTTGGATTGCTGGGTGGAATCTTGGCATTATTCGTGATCGTTCAGATAAAGCGTTGCTTGCCTTTGTGAAAAGACAGACAGGGATTGATCATATTCGCTTTTTACGCGATAGCGATGATGCATGCAGAGCTATTGAGGCATTGAAAGGTTGGTTGCAGCGTGAGGGTGGGGTTGACTGGAGAGGAAAAAACCGCGAAGATTCATGGAGGAAGAAACCAAGCATTTCCATTTTGTGTGCCCAATGGAAGTGTTTGAATCCCGATGCTGTGTTTGATGTGGAATCTTTTCATCAAAGTGTTATGGCGTTAAGTGGTAAAGCTTTTGGTGAGATGAGTGGGGGCGACTTTAGAGAAGTGATGAATGTTTGGGGGCGGAAAATCCGTAAAGGTGTTAAAAGCGAGGGGTAAGCATGTATGCAAGAGGAAATCTATAGCGATTTTCCTGCCTTATTGCGTGAAATAGCTGATGTTGCGGGCAGTGAAGCAGCATGGAATATGATGCGGGCTTTTGGTGGACGAGAAGTTTATATACCCGGGCGTCTTGAGAGTGCGGATTGGTTGATTGAAATTGTTGGGTTTGAAGAGGCGCAGCAACTCATCAACCATTTTTGTTTTAATGGTTCGGGTGTGCGCCTTCTTATCCCCCTTGGCAGAGATGCTGAACGGCGGCAAAAAATGGTGCAAGCGTTGCAAAAAGGCTGGTCGGTTGATGCTGCAGCTGCTGTTTCTGGTATGCATGTGCGCACAGCCTATCGCTTGAAGAAGAAAATTTCTTCAAAAGAACCACAAGGTTTATTATTTCCAGAGTTTTATGAGTATTGAGAGTTTTGACTGACAGTGTCAGGCTTATATTGGGGGTTTGAAATCCGATAAACTGCGCATGGATTTTTATGCATTGAGTGGTTTGTTATGGTTTCAATAGATGCTTCTTTTCTTCATCGCCTTGCGCCTAAATTGGCGCATCATGCGCGCCAAGATTTTATTATTGTTGAAATGGCACGCGTGTTGCCTAAAGCTTTATCTTATGGGGCACTCACAACACCGTTGCGTATTGCCCATTTTTTAAGCCAATGTGCCCATGAGAGTGATGGCTTTTTTACCGTTTGTGAATATGCCTCAGGGCGCGCTTATGAGGGGCGGCGTGATTTAGGCAATGTCAACCCTGGGGATGGGGTGCACTTTAAGGGGCGTGGTTTGATCCAGTTGACGGGGCGCAATAATTATCGTCGTTTTACGAAGTTTTGGCGCTTAGTCGATGAACAAGCGGTTGATTGTGAGGCATTTCCGCAAGAGCTGGAAAAGTTTCCAGCAGCGCTTTGGTCTGCTGTTTGGTTTTGGCAAATGAAAGGCTTGAATAGGCTGGCTGATCAAGATGATTATTTAGGGATTACCAAGGCGATTAATGGGGGAAGAAATGGACTTGTGCAACGTTTGATTTATTTAAACCGCGCCAAAAAGCTTTTGGGACTTGGAGGCGAGGTAAAGGCATGAAGCCCTCTTATCGTGGTTCTAGGCTCTATTTATGGTGGTCCTTTTGGTTTGCTTGGGGGGTTATTTTTTTGCTCGTTTCTGGTGGTTTGTGGGGGGCTCCGCATATTGTTGATATGGCGAGCATTTCTATTCCTTCGATGGTGGCGATTATTGTTGGCAATCTGGGGGTGCATCGTGGCTTTGGCTCGTTGGATTTTTCTAATAGGAAACATTCCCATAAGCGGCATAGCAGCTCCTATGATGGGGTGGAGATAACGAGGTGGGGAGATAAAAGCAATGTTTAGCCCTGTTTCAAAACTGTCTTTTGGTTTGTTGTTTTTGGTCAGTGTGATGTTGGCGGCTTTTGGCTTTATGAAAGCGCAAATTTTAAAAGCGGAAAAGGCGCGTGATTTGTATTGGCAGTTGGAGATTGCCAAGGCTTCAGCACGTGCACTGCTTGTACAAGAGCGACAAAGACAAGCAGCGTTGGAAGCTGAGCATCGAGCGCAAGGGGTGATTTCGGCTTTGGAACAAAAGCTTACAAAAATGGAGGAAGTCAATGCAGTATTGCCAACTACTGGCGGTGGCATTGGGCTTGAGCGTGTGCGCTTGCTCAACACACAAGCCGGTGGGTAGCCTTTCTTATCATTTTTTATCGGTTGAGTTGCCGCCTGTTGTTCGCATGGCGTGTGCCCGCCCAGCTTTATTGCCAGAGCGTGCTTTGAATGCGCGTGAAGTGGTGCACTATTGGGGGCGTGATCGTGCTGCTTTATTGATTTGTGAACAGCGCAGAAAAGCTGCGGAGCGGGCGATTTTAGGCAAAAGAGAGGGGACTTTTAAGTGAATTTGGATATCAGTGTTGCCAATGGCTGGTTGTCTTTATTGTTATCGGTTATTGCAATTTGTGGGGTTTTGAGAGCCTATTTTTCTTCAGGTGCGCGGGAAATGCTGAAAGATATCACGGCGCTTAAAGAGCGTGTGCAAAAGTTAGAAACAGAGATGGACTTTTTGCCTGATCGTGATGCGCTGCAAAGATTGGAAGTGAATATGGAGAAATTGAATGGTCGTCTCAACACGCTTTCTGCACAATTACAACCGGTGGCAGCCATTGGTGAGCGCTTGCAAGAGTTTTTGTTGGAGAATGCCAAGAAATGAAAGCAGATATGGATAAAATCATCCGTGAAGAAGCGCGGTTGATTATTTTAAAAGGGCTTGCTTGTGAGCGCAGTGAAACTTTATCGAGTGCGATGATTGAGCGGCTTTTATACAGTTATGGCATCAGGCGCGATCGCGATTTTGTGCATAATGAATTGGCATGGATGGAAGATCAAGGTGCTGTCACATTAAAACAGGTGGGTTCAGTTTTTCTTGCAGCGTTAACAGAACGGGGAGCGCGTCATTTAGACCGGAGCTTTTCCATTGAGGGGATTAAGCGGCCTAAACGTTCATCAATAAAAGACGAGGTGAAGGATGCGCAAGGTCGGGCGTGGACGTTTAACGGCGATTGATTTATTGCCGCAAGCTTGTGATCAAATTATTGCTGCTGCTGCTGAGGCTTTAAATGGGCGTGAGAAGACGCAAAAAGCCATTTATGATGAATTTAAAGCAGCTTTGAAGGCTTTAAAAAAAGAAATGGGTTTAAGCTTTTCTATACCCTCCTTTTCCAGTTTTAATCGTTATTCTTTGCGGCTAGCCGTGATGTCAAGGCGCCTAGAACAGACAAGAGAAATTGCAGCAAGTCTTTCCAAGCGTTTTGATGCCAAAGCTTCTGATAATATCACTCTTTTGACGGCGGCAGCGATTAAGGAGTTGATTTTTTCAACGTTGAGCAGTGGGAAAAACCTTTCGCCAAAAGCAGCACAAGAATTAGCCAATGCGCTTAAAGGGGTTTTGGCGGCTGAACATTTATCGACCACCAGACGGCAAAAGTTGGAAAAAGATTTTACCAGCAAAGCAAGCAAAGCGGTTGACGCTGCAGCAGCAGCGGCGGGGCTCTCAGAAGAAACAGCGCGGGCTATACGTGCGCAGGTGTTGGGGGTTAAAAATGGCTGAACAGCCCTTTTCAAAAAGTCATGTCTTTGATCATCAGAGTGGTTTTGATATTTGGCAGAGAAGTACTTTTCCCAAAGAGAGTGATCCCTTAGCGGAAGGTGTTTTGATGGCGCATCAACGGGCATGGATTGAAGATAAGTCCCCATTAAAATTGGTTGAAAAGGGGCGGCGGACCGGCATTACTTTTGCAGAAGCTTTGGATGATACACTGATTGCAGCGGCGGCACGTGAAGCGAGGGGCGATAATGTTTTTTATATTGGTGACACCAAAGACAAGGGGCGGGAATTTATTGGCTATGTGAGCAATTTTGCTTCGGCAATTACGAGCCATAGTGGGGATGTTGAGGAATTTTTATTCTCTGATCAAAGGGCGGATGGGTCAACAAAATATATCTCTGCTTATCGGGTGCGTTTTGCTTCGGGGTTTCGGGTTGAGGCGCTTTCTAGCCGCCCTGAAAATATTCGCGGACTACAGGGCATTGTGGTGATTGACGAGGCGGCGTTTCATCAAGATGTGCGCTCTGTTTTGGATGCTGTCAATGCTTTGCTCATTTGGGGAGGAAAAATCCGTGTGATCTCCACCCATAATGGTGTGCTCAATCCTTTCAATGAATTGATCCGTGAAGCACGAGCAGGCAAAGTGCCTTTTTCGGTGCATTGTTACCCCTTTGGTGTTGCTGTTAAAAATGGCTTGTTTAAACGGGTTTGTGCGATGAAGGGGGAGGTGTGGAGTTTAGCATCTGAGCAACAATGGGAAGAGCAAATTCGTGCCTCTTATGGGGTGCGTTTGGCTGCGATGCGCCAAGAATTAGATGCCATACCAGCCGATCAAGAAGGGGCGGCTTTAACACGTTTGCAGATTGAAAATTGTTGCGCGCCTGACATTGCATTGTTGCGTTTTGCTTGTGTGGATGATTTTAAAAATCAATCGGAACATCAACGAAGTGTTGCTGCTTTTGCTTGGTGTGAGAAGCATATAAAACCTCTTCATGCTGGGCTTGACCGGCGGCGCCAACATGTTTTTGGTGTTGATTTTGCGCGGAGTGGCGATGCGACATCGATTGTGGTGATGGAGGTGGGACAAGATTTGGTGCGCCGTGTACGGTTTATGGTGGAATTGCGCAATACGCCGTTTGATCAACAAAGAGAGATTTTATTTTATGGGGTGAATGGTTTGCCGCGTTTGATGGGCGGCGCGTTAGATGCGCGGGGCAATGGGGCTTATTTAGCCGAAAAAGCAGCGCAGCGTTATGGGGCTTGTGTGAAGGAAGTGCCCTTGTCACAAAGTTGGTATGGCAAGGAAATGCCGGCTTATTTAGAAGCTTTTGGGGATGGGACGATTGTTTTGCCGCGCGATAGTGACATTGTTGCCGATCATCAAGCGCTTGCTTATGTCAATGGCATTGTGAAAATTCCAGACAATCATCGTTTTAAAGGCAGTGACGGTTTTATGCGCCATGGTGATAGCGCGATTGCTTGCGCTTTGGCTTATTTTGCCAGCCGCCAAACTCCTGAAATTTATGATTATACACCTGTGAGAGAGGCTTATCGTTTTGATGAAAGCTCGCTCTTTTCAACGCCTTTTTTTTCAACAATGCGATCAAAGATTTATTGATGGGATGATGAGATGGTAAAACTTTTAGATCAGTGGGGCAGGGCGCTTAATATCAAAGGGTTGGAGCGAGAAGTTGCAAGCCCTACCGTTGGCGGTGTTCGTGATGTATGGTCACAAACCATTGTCAGTGGTCTGACCCCTGCGCAACTTGCTGATATTTTGCAACAGGCAGCACGGGGGCATCCAGAGCAGTTTTTTCAACTTGCCGATGATATGGAAGAGCGTGATTTACATTATCGTGCTGTGCTTGGCATGCGTAAAAATGCTCTCACAGGGGTGGAGCCTGGAGTGATTGCCGCAAGCAACAGTGCACAGGACAAAAAGATAGCAGATGCGGTGCGGGAAGTGATTAGTGCGCCTACTTTTGTTGATGATTATGTCACGGATTTGTTAGATGCTTTGGGAAAAGGCTATGCGGTTGTTGAAACTTTGTGGGACAAGAGTGCCAAGGAATGGTGGCCGGTTGCTTGGAAATGGCGTGACCAGCGGTTTTTTCAATTGGATCGACGGGATGGCTTTCATTTGCGTTTAAAAGAAGAGGGGTCTTTTAATGGAAGTGAATTGCCTGCTTATAAATTTTCTATTCACAGACCCAAGTTGAAAAGCGGTTTGCCTATCCGCACGGGGCTTGCGCGGCTTGCAGCTTGGGCTTTTTTGTTTAAATCTTATACCTTAAAAGATTGGATGGCATTTTTAGAAGTTTATGGCATGCCTTTGCGTGTGGGTAAATATGGGGCAAGCTCTTCTCATGAGGAGCGACGGGTTCTCATTCAAGCGGTGCGTGATTTATCCAGTGATGCGGCAGCGATTATTCCCAAAGAAATGGAGATTGAATTTATTGAAGCGGCAGGGGGCAGTGGCAATGCGGTTTTTGGTGTCAAGGCGGAATATTTAGATCGGCAGATTTCTAAAGGTGTGTTGGGACAAACGATGACGACGGATGATGGTTCGTCCTTTTCGCAAGCGCGCATTCATGAAAATGTGCGTCATGATATTGCCAGAGCTGATGCACGCCAATTAGCTTTAACGGCCAATCGTGATTTGATTGCGCCTTTTGTTGAGATTAATTTTGGGCGCCAAGAGCGCTACCCCCTTGTCTATTGGCCGATTTCGGAAAATGAAGACATTAAAGCGATTAGTGATGCGCTGGAAAAACTTGTGCCCTTAGGTTTGCGTGTTGGGGCGCAAGAAGTGCGCAATAAGATTGGTTTTTCGCAACCAAAAAAGGAAGAGGATATTTTAAAGGCTCCTGATAATGCGCTTGATGATGAGAGGGGAGAAAAGGCTCATGTTTGTGCTGATTGTGGAGGTGTTTTTGATGTTTCTGTGACAAGAGAGAGCAAGGGTGCAAAAGAGAAGGGTGGGAAACATCACGACGAATTGGACCGGCTTTCTGAAGAAGCTTTAAGCGACTGGGAAGAGGACTTAGAACCCCTTTTAGAGCCTTTTAAAAAGCTTGTGAGAGAAGCAAAAAGTTATGAGGATATCCTAAAAGGCTTAGATGAATTGCTTGGTGAGATGGATCATCACGCATTAGCAGCGCGCTTGGCAAAAGTACAAATGATTGCACGTGGGCTTGGGTATCATGGATGAGGAACTTTTTAAAACCGCCCCTAAAGAGGTCACCCGTTATTTTGAAGCCAAGGCACTTGTTCCAAGCTTTGATTGGCGTGATATAGCACCAGAAGAACATGCCTTTTCCTTTACGGTGGCAAAATCGCTAGGCTATGATATTTTGGAGGATTTTAAGCGAGCGGTTGGAGAAGCCATAAAGCATCAAGTTCCTTTTCAAGATTTTCAAAAAAATTTGATGCCGATTTTACAGGAAAAGGGTTGGTGGGGTAAAAAGACCAGCATTGACCCCAAAACTGGTGAAAAGAGCGTGGTACAATTGGGCAGCCCACGGCGTTTAGAAACGGTCTATTGGGCCAATACCATGAGTGCGCATGCGGCAGGTGAGTGGGAGCGCACACAAAATAATAAAGAATTTTTGCCCTATCTCACCTATGCTTTGTCGAGTTCAGAACATAAGCGTTTAGAACATGAAAGTTGGGTGGGGTTTACCGCACCTGTTGATGATCCGGTTTGGGATTGGCTTTATCCACCTAATGGTTGGCGGTGTAAATGCAGTGTGCGACAGGTAAGCCGTTATGAAGCAGAAGATTTAGGCTATGAAGAGGGGGCAGAGCCACTTCATGTTGAAAAGCAGGTTTGGCACAATAAGCGGACGGGGAAAGTTGAGAAGATACCAAAGGGCATTGATCCTGGTTGGCATTTGAACCCTGGGAAACATCGCGCGCAAAATTTAAGCAATTTTTTGAGTGATAAAGTCTCTGTGATGGGGGACAATGACAAACGCATTGCCATTGAAGATATTGTGGGTTCACCACTTTTGGAAGCCATGTTTGAAGGACGGATGCCTCGCGGGTTTATACCGATTGCACCGATACCACAAAAGGTGGGTGATGTTTTTGCAGCGGAAAATTCTCTTATTCGCTTATCCGCAGACAGTGTGAAACATATTTTGTTAGAGCATCAAGCGCGTGATCTTCACTTGGAGGATTTTCGAGGCGCCATTCAAACATTCATAAAACCCCATGGCGTTATCAGACGCAAAGATACGCAGGGTGTTATGTTTTTTGGTGAAAGTGGTGGGACATGGTGGCGCTTTGTGGTCAAATTTGTAGCAAGCAAACAAGAATGGTGGTTGACCTCCATGCATAAAAAAAACTCTAGAGAAATTGGACGCTTATTGGATGCGGCTGAAAAAAAGGGCGAGAGGTTGTTGTAAAGAGAACAACAGGAAGAAAGTCTTGTGTTCTTAACGGAAAAGAGGCGAGGAAAATGAGAAGGCGTGGAGGGCGGTCAACTCCTCGCAGATCCGGTAAAACCGTCCTGGTATAACTGGCTCACGCCTCGTGGATAGAAGTAACAGTTTAAAAGTTTAAAAGCAATCTTTAAAAAAACGACTTGAGAAAAACCATGTTGGCTTTTGTGAAGAGAGCCGATGTTTGAGAAAATGAGAAGGCGTGGAGGGCGGTCAACTCCTCGCAGATCCGGTAAAACCGTCCTGGCAAAACTGGCTCACGCCTTACCTCCAATGATATAATGTTTTTAAGCCAAAAAGCAATCTTTAAAAAAACGGCTTGAGAGAGGCTTTTTTTGTATAAGACGATAATTGTACCTCTCACTTCACAACGGCGCTCTATCGTCTTTGAAGTGCCTTTGAAAACGATTTTATGGGATGGTTTGGCACGGGGGTTTCTCTCACAAGGAGAATAATAGGGAAAAGAGTGCTTTTTGAGAAATGCTCTTTTGACTGACAGTGTCAGACTTATAGTGGGAGTAAGTTTCATGCATTGTATTGCCAATGACAATTGTAAAGCAATAGGCAATGTATGGAACAGGAATTTCACGAAGATCAAAAAGATGGGGATGCAGAAACATTTCATGCTGCGTTAATAGATCTTTGCCAAGACGCTACCGTTAGCCAAGCGCCTGAGTGGGTAGAGCTTTTGCCCAAAGCGCCCCATGTGAAGGCACGTGATGGACGACAATGGCATTATAACCCGCAAACTATTTTAAAAGCCTTTGCAGCCAATAAAGGACCGCTTGTGATTGATTATGAGCATGGGCAACATCACCGTGCGAGAAATGGTTTAGAAGCACCTGCCAGTGGCTGGATTGAAGAATTAGTAGAGCGGGATGGTGCGATTTGGGGGCGTGTTAAATGGACCGATATGGCCGCTAAAAAGATTGTTGCCCGAGAATATCGCTATCTTTCGCCGGAGTTTCGCCATTCCAAGAAAGGTGAAATTTTAAATTTAGCCGGTGCTGGTTTGGTGAACCGTCCAGCCCTTGTCATGACGGCTTTAAGCCGTGAACAGCCCTCCCCTATAACTTTGACGGAGAAAATGATGGATTTGACAGCCATTGCCAGTGCACTATCGCTGGCAGAAGATGCTAAAGCGGATGAGGTTTTAGCAACGCTTAAAGCGCGCGAAAAGGAACGCGTGGAATTAAATGCCCAATTAACAAAAGCGCGAGAAGATTTAGCGCTTTTGCAAGAAGAGCAAAAAAACAGTGCCATTGAGAGTCTTTTAGATAAGACCATTGAAGAGGGCAAGATTTTGCCGGCTGCTCGCGAGGAATATCGTGCGCTTTGTGCCCTTGAAGGGGGGATGGAACATTTTAAAAGTTTGGTCGAGAAGTTGCCGGCACTTGCCTCAACAAGCCCTCTAGAAGTGTGTGCCTTAGCACAAGAACCAAAGCTTGCTCCAGAAGAGGTTGCCCTTGCGGCACGCCATTATCAGGAAGAGCAGAAGCAAAAAGGCTTCGACATCACCATTAGCCAAGCGGTTGAGTATATTAGCGAGCAAAAGGAGCGCCAATCATGAGTACGATGATTTTAATTAAATCTTTTCGCGCTGGAGATGTGATCTCACCTTATTGCATTGTTGCAGCCCGCGGTGAGGGAATGGTGGCAATGGCTTCTGGTAAGGGTGATAAATTATTAGGGACTGCTGGGTCATTGAGTGCCAAGGCTGGTGAGATGATTGATGTTGGCCAATGTGGTTGGGGCGAAGTGGTTTGTGGAGGCAATGTTTCCTTTGGTGATTTTTTGACCTCTGACCCCAAAGGACACGCCATTAAAGCGGAAGCCGCAGATCGCACCATTGGTATTGCCATGAGTGATGGTTCTGCTGGTGATGTTATTTCTTTTAAAATTAATTAATCGAGGCATAAAATGAACAGACCTTTTCCCATTGATCCAACACTCACCGCTATTGCTATTGGTTATCGCAATCCAGCAGGTTCTCTTATTGGCGATAGAGTTTTGCCACGCGTTTGTGTTTTAAGTGAGGTGTTTAAATATAGTGAATTTCCTTTAGCGGAAAATTTTACCGTGCCTGAACTTGAAGTTGGGCGAAAAGGGCGCCCGAATGTGGTGGAATTTTCTGCCTTTGAACGGGAAGCCAGTGTCAAAGATTACGGACTTGATGATCTTATCCCCAATTCAGATATTGAAGCAGCGGCACGGGCACGGGCGGAGCGACGCTCTCGTTATAACCCCGAAAAGACAGCTGTAGAGGGACTTGCCAATTTGCTAGAATTGGGGCGTGAAGTGCGTGTTGCAGCCCTTGTGCAAAGAAGTGAAAATTACGCACCAGAGCGGGTGATGACGCTTAAGGGTGAAAATAAATTTAGCGATTATGAGAAATCTGACCCTTATGCCACTTTAGATGAGGCGATGGATAAAAGTCTCGTCTATACGCCCAACACCATTGTGATGGGCAAAGTTGTTTGGTCAAAACTCAAACGTCATCCCAAAATCATTAAAGCCGTTAAAGGGGGTGGCACTGCTGATGGTTTTGTCACCAAGGCGCAATTTGCTGATCTGATGGAAATACACCCCGATCGTTTACTCATTGGTGAATCGCAAGTGAATTTGGCACGTAAAGGGCGTTCGGCACAATTGGCACGCGTGTGGGGCAATAAGATTGCACTGCTTTATATTGACCCTACCAAACAACAGGCAGATGGATCGGTGATCAGTTGGGGCTTTAGCGCCCAGTTGGGCGAGCGTTTGTCTGGAGTGATCCAAGATCCAGATATCGGCTTGTCGGGTGGTAAACGGGTGCGTGTGGGGGAACGGGTGTGTGAATTGGTTGCCGCAAAAGATGCCGGTGTTTTGTTGCAAGAAGTTGTCTAAGGGAAACTTTTAAACATGGCTTATGCAAGCAAAAGATTGATTGAAGAGCTCTGGGGTGATGACTTCTTGGATGATTTGTGCGGGATGGATGAGAACTCTGATCCAGTTTTTTCAGAGCAAGCCATTGCCCGCGCGCTCGAACAGGCAAGTGGTGAGATTGATGTGCATCTGTCTCATCGCTACTCAATCCCCATTGCTGGACAGCCAGCGGCTCTGGGTATGATCTGTGTCAATATTGCTGTTTATAATTTAGCCATACGCCATACGGCACTGACCACGACTATTGAAGATCGTTACAAACAGGCGGTTGATTTGCTGAAACGTATTGCCGAAGGCAAAGCGGGTTTAGGCATAGATGAACCTAAAATTATGAGCGAAGATGGTCCCGTGCGTGATGGGGCTTTTTTTCATGCCAAGCCGCGTTTGATGGGAAGATAATATGTCTGTTGCAACCCATATTGAGATTAAAGAGACAGGGCTTGAAGCGGCTTTATCCTTTTTGCAAAAGGGAGCTGATCGCTCGATGGGGACTTTGGCACAAGGGGTTGGGCGTCTCATCCAAGAAAGCACAAGGCGGCGGATTCAAAGTGAAAAAATGTCTGCTCAAGGAGAGAAGTGGAAAAACAATCATGCCCGCACCTCCATTCTTTATGCCAGTGGGGCGCTTTCACGCTCCATTGATATGAAAGCTTCACCAGAACAGGTGATTGTGGGCTCTGGGTTGGTTTATGCGCGGATTCATCAATTGGGTGGGGTTATTCGCCCGAAAAATGGCAAGACACTGCGCTTTTTTCTTAAAAGCGGCAATGCACACCGCTTTGTTTGTGTGCATCAAGTGACCATGCCCGCACGCCCTTATTTGGGGCTTTCAGAGCACAATAAAGTGGAAATTGTCAAAGCAGCAGAAGATTGGCTGGGGAGAGTATTTTCATGAGTCAAATGGTCAAGCAAGCAGGGCGCATTAATCAGTTTCGTGAAGCGGTGATAAGAAGCCTTAAAAGGGCTTTGCCGGATGTGCGTGATTGCGGCTGTCAATTTGGACGTTTTAATTTAGAAGAACTTGAAACACAAATGCTGGTGGCTCCAGCAATACGGGTTGCGGTGTTAGAAAGCCGTTTGAATCCTGTAGCAAGTGGACAGATGAGTGCTGATCTTCATTTAGGGGCTTTTATTATTACCACAGGTAAAGAGCGTGATGTTTCCAGTTGGCTTTTAGCAGAAGCCATTGCGGTGCTTTGTCATAGCGGGCAATTGTGGGGACTAACGCATTTGAGTGCCCCGCGTGAGGTGCAAATTGAACCGATTATCTCTGCGGCGATTAAGCAGCGTGGTGTATCGATAAGCGTGGTGGAATGGCACCAAGATTTGCATCAGTTGGGACAGGATATTTTTTGTGATGAGGGACAACTCAAAAGTGGTTTGATTTCATGGGACAATGAGGTGGGGCATGAATGACGCACATCTCTTAAGTGATACCTTTCGACAAATCATGAAGCGTCTTGATGCGCTTGAACGCTGTCTTGCCAACCAGCACATGATCGGGCGGGTTGTGCAAGTTGATGGCCATAGGGTGCGGGTGAAACTTTCCGAACAGGGTTCCAATGGACAAGCGGTTTTATCGCCTTGGTTGCAAGCGCAAGAAGCTTCTGGCGCTCTCTCAAGCAATATGCCCCTCCATGTTGGTGATCCGGTGCGGTTGTTAAATCCCCATGGCGAAATTGGTTCTGCCTCTCTGGTGGTGCGCGATAGCTATAGTGAGGATGCGCCTAATCCCGCACGCTCTTTCCAAGAACTTGCTCTGTGTTATGCCGGTGGCGCTTTGCGGATGACAAAAGATGAACTTATTCTCTCCCATGGGGAAAATCAAATTCATTTGAGTGCACAAGGTTTGGTGCTTTCTCATCAAGCAACCCGTGTTGAATTAACGGGCAGTGTGCACATTCAAGCAGAAGATTTACAGCATAATCAAAAATCTGTTGGCGCAAGCCACAAACACGGTGGGGTCAAAATGGGTCCCTCCACAACCTCTTCCCCTCTTTAAAGGAGTTTTATCATGCGTGAGAACACTTATGTTATTTTAACCAATGCCGATTTTGTTGCAGGCAAGCGTTCACCAGGCAAGGGTGAGGAAATTTGTTTAAGTGAGGAAGCGGCTAAATATCCGTTGCTGCTTGGTCAGATCGCTGAAAAACCAGCCCCTGTTGTTGCTGCGGCCCCAACGGTCTCTACCACAAAGACAAGCAAAGGGGCTTAAAGCATGCGGTGCGGGATGAGCGAAAAGGATGGCTCTCTCTTGTATGGCTTTGCGCATTGTCAACAGTCACTTCGTAAATGTCTGACGACAAGAATTGGGACACGGGTTTTGCGTCGTCATTATGGATGTGATGTTGGAGCATTCCAAGATGCCAATGCTGATCCTGCGACGATGATGCAGCTTTATCAAGCAATTGTTGAAGCACTCGATGATCCAGAGTGTGGAGAGCCTGGGTTTTCGTTGCAGAGGATTGATCTGACAAAAGCAACGCGTGAAGGCACATTCCATTTTGTTTTAACGGGTGTTTTTTATCCCAATGGGCATTTGGGGGATTGGTCACACCAAGAGCCAATGAGCATCAATTTAGAGGTTGGTGATGACAGAGCTTGAACCTTTTCCTCTCCCACAAATTATTGAAGAGCTTTCTGTTGAAGCAATTTTAGAGCAAAAGATCACGCGTTTGACTGAGCTTTTTGCGGC
>NZ_JBHIRW010000029.1:0-18835 GCF_042197445.1 Bartonella sp. AA1HLJMS
AATATGCTGGAGATACAATGCCTTTTTGCTAATTATGTTCCAAAAGGGATATAGAGCCGCTAAAAAGGAATAGGAAAATACTTTAAACAAATGTTTGTTATGAGAAGTAAAATGTGGCTATACAATCCAAAAGACCTCACTTATGTCTGAAAAAAAGCGGGCTATCCGTATACTATTATCATATTATCATCGAATTTCTCATGAGAGAGAATAATTTAAAAAAACTGGATACTATCGTTTATTGGTTTCTAGCTTATAAAGTAGGGGGTATATCTGCTTATTTTTATAAAAGTGTTACTGTTTTTATGGGAAGAATATTTATAAAATGAGATTAGAAGGCGCATTTGAAGATAAAAATAAATATCAGTAATGTTCAATTCATAGTGTTATAAAAGATCATGGATTAAGTTAAATAAAAAGCTTATTGAATTGTTATGACATCATATTTGTTAATATGTTACACGATAATTTTTTGATATTTATCTTAGATGAAGAGTTTTATGAAATGAGTAAGATATATTTGGTTGTGAGTTGGTTTGCAGAGAAAGCATTATATTTTATGGTATAGGGGATAGATCAAGATTTTTTACACAATTATTTGTGTTGATAGGGGCTTCAAGCTATTGTTGTGTTATGCGCCGTGTTTATACCATAGTGATTTTGGGGTAGAGACGTTAGAGATTGTTTTTCTGCTTTGCGTTTTGTCGATCAACTTTGATGGATATTGTATAGAAAGTGGGACTGTTGCCGTGGAGAGAGAGATTATGCTTTTGCTTATAATATCAATGAAAAAAGCAGCGGAAGATTACGGCAAAGTATTTGTACAGGAGAGCTTAGTTAGGGAATAACTTTTTAGCTCGTGAAGTTTGTAAAATAAAATGCTTTCTATAAGAAAAATAATATTTTTATAAAGTAAAATAATAACACTTTTAATAATTATTATTTGCATATATAAGCATAAAATATAATTATATTTAATTAAATACTATTTAATAACTACCTAAAAAGTGTGATTTTCTTTATGACTCATAAATATAACTTGCTATTTATTATACTTATCGTATGTTTATCGACGGGAGGATTGATTTCTACCGATATTTTTTTACCGGCACTGGGCGATATGCGTCAATATTATCAAGTGACACAATCTCAAATTCAAAGTGCAGTGGCGGTTTTTTTGTTGGCATTGGCACTTGGACAGCTCATTTATGGGCCGCTGAGTGATAATTTTGGGCGTAAAAAAACACTTCTATTGGGCTTATTCTTGTGGTTATTTACGACACTTGGTGTGATTTATACGGTTCATATTCACGCTTTTCTTGTGTTACGTTTTTTGCAAGGTCTTGGTGCTTGTGCGGGACTTGTCTTAAGTCGTGCAATTATCAATGATTTGTTGGATAAAAAAGCGGCTGGAAAACTTTATTTGATTGTTTTCCCTTTTATTGGAATGTCGCCAGCACTTGCACCTTTCATTGGTGGACTTTTGATACAGGCTTTTCATTGGCAGGCAACTTTTATCTTTTTAAGCTTTTTTATATTTTTGACCATTTTGCTATGTTGTTTTGTGCTAAGCGAAACTCTCCCCCCTCAAAAACGGCAGCATTTTTCTCCTATAGGATTGATGAAGGCATATTTAGGCGTTTTCAGAAATAAACAATTTATTTTTTATGCACTTATTCCGTGTTTTTCTTACGCAGCCTATTTTGCTTATATTGTGGAGTCGCCTTTTTTACTCACGACTTTGGGGTTATCACCGATACACATTAGTTATAGCTATATTGGTGTCTCGTTTCCCTATATTTTGGGAAATCTTTTGGCGCGATGGTTTTTTGAACGCGAGTCTATGGAAAAAACTGTGGGCAGAGGGTACATTATTTTTGTGATAGGTGGTGTGCTGTTTGCTTTGCAAATGTATCTAAGCCCATGGCCCCTTGTGACAAGTTTTATGGCTATTGCTGTTCTTACTTTTGGCAATGGTTTTTTATTGCCGTTAGGAACAGCGTTGGCTATTTCATCGCATCCGAAAGCTGCGGGAGCGGCTTCTGGTGTTATGGGATCTTTGCAATTAGGAAGTGCGGCACTCAGTGCAGCGGTTATCGGAAAAATCTCTGGTCATAGCCCACGGGCTATGGCAACTTTGTTAGCTGTGTGTTGTATGATTGGTTTTATCATTTATATTCAAAAAGCGCGTCATTTTATGACTTCAGAAATAAGCTGAGTAAATGATAAAAAGAAAGCATTATGCGGAAATGCTTTTGATGTTTTACACAAATGGGGCACCTGTACATTAGATGAATTTTTTTTATTAAGTTGCTGGATTGAGTGGATTTAAAATTTGTTACAAGCTTAGTTTGAGTTTAACAAATCGATTATTATGGGGGGAGAATATGAGCCTAGAGTTTCAACATATTTTCATTATATTGGGTGGGAAAATTTCTGGCTCTAATGCATGTTTAAAAATAAGGGGAGGAATTGATCAATGAGCCTTCCTATTATTATTCTTTCTCCTGTAATGCCAATTTGGGATGGTGGTGTTTTTTGTTCTCCATTGACAAAGCTATGTTCAACAAAAGGATTCCCTGTCACTCTGCTGGATACGCTTTCTCTTTTTCCTAAGAGTTCTCATGTTCTCAATTATTCTGCTGTAGACATTTTATCTTTTATGGCAGAAAAACTTAAAAGCTATTTTAAAGAGCCCGCAGTGCTTGTGGGATTTTCTATGGCTGGAACATTGGTACAAATATTGGCAGCCCAGCTTCCCAATGTTCAAGCTGTGCTTGCTGTGAATGCGCCTGGCTATCCAGATAAGGTTTTGCAACGGCGCCTTGGAGATATTCTTGCCTCCTTAGAAAATAATGATTTATCGGGGGCTTTGGAAATACTCAATGGTTTTATGCATCCTTCTGGCGTTATGAAAAAAAGAGTTTTATTGGAGATTCCCGATAAACAAAAAAGCTTGGCAATTGAACGCATGACAAGAGGCTTTAAACTCTTATTAGAAATAGATGCTAGAGATGAGATAGTTAAGTATAAGGGGAAGTTTTTAGCTTTAGTGGGAGAAAAGTCGCAACTTGCAACGGTAAATAATCAGACGAAAAGTCATAATCTGAACCATGAATATAAGATTATCTCTGGTGCTGGTACGCGTTTGTGGGAGGATAATCCTACTATGACGGATGCAGTTATTGATGAGTGGCTGGAGGGATTATGAAAAAGAAAGTTCTTGTATTACCTGGTGATGGGATAGGACCAGAGGTTTGTGATGCTGCGTTGATGGTTTTAGAGCAATTCCAATTGCCGATTGAATTGACTTATGGTGATATTGGTTTTGAATGTTGGAAACAGGAAGGAGCTTCTGTTCCTCAAGCGACTTGGCAAAAAATTACTCAGAGTGATGCTATTTTACTTGGTACTGTGACCAGTAAAGGAAAAGAAGCGGCTTTAAAAGAACTTGCTCCGCATTTAAAAGAGAAAAACCTTGCCTATGTTTCTCCCGCACTTCAAATTCGCCAAAAGTTAGGTTTGTTTGCGAATATACGTCCTGTAAGATACATCTTTGGTCCGAGAAAACCTTTTCATTTTTGTGTTATCAGAGAAAATAGTGAAGGCCTTTATGCTGGATTGGATTTTCGGGGTATTTCTCCTGAAACAGCCGTTTGGCTAAAACATCCAAATTTGACAAAATATGGGCTTGAGGAAGCTGCGTGGACAGTCCGTTTGCAGACACGCTTTGGTTTAGAGCGGTTATTTGAATACGCTTTTTCTTATGCAAGGAAATATAGCTTTAGGCGAGTTACTTTTGCTGATAAGCCCAATGTTATGCGAGAAAGTGGTCAGTTTGCTCAGGAAATTTTTGAGAAAATTGCGCAAAACTATCCGGAAATTGAAGCAGATATTCATAATGTTGATGCGGTTGCTTTGTGGATTGCAACCAAGCCAGAGCGGTTTGGTGTGATTGTTGCTGAAAATATGTTTGGCAATATTCTTTCTGATCTTGGCTCTGGGATAATGGGGGGATTGGGGCTTGCATCTCATGCGAATGTGGGGAGCGAGATTGCTTATTTTGAACCTGTTCATGGAAGCGTACCACGTATTGCTGGACAAAATAAAGCAAATCCTTCTGCGATGCTTTATACCACGGCTTTACTCTTAGAGCACTTAGGCTTTAAAGATGCAGCAAAACAACTGTCTGAGAGTGTTGATCAGGTTATTCGTGCTGGAAAAACCGTTACCTATGATCTTGGAGGTATAGCCTCTACCCGTCAAATGGCTGAAGCTGTTCGCAATTCTCTTATGAATTCTGTCTTTGTTCATCGTGCTGCCATTATTACCATTGGTGATGAACTCCTTTCAGGACAATATTTGAATACGAATTTACAAGATTTAAGCCAAAGCTTGAACAAGAGAAATATTCAAGTCACACGTCATTTTGTTTGTGCTGATCAATTACAGCAAATCAGTGAGACTGTTGTTTCTTGTCTTGGACAAGAAGATCTTATCATTATCAGTGGGGGATTGGGACCAACATCAGATGATAAAACACGCGATGGAGTTGCTCAAGCTGTAAAGCAGCCTTTGGTACATCATGAAGATGTTTGGCAAACAATAAAAGGTCAATTACAACGATTAGGGATTACGGCGGATAAGAGTAATGCACGTCAAGCATTGTTTCCTGAGACAGCAACTGTGCTTGATAATCCTACAGGCACAGCACCAGGGTTTTATCTCTCTTGCGATGGAAGTACACTTGTTGTTTTGCCTGGTCCACCATCACAGGCTCTTGCGCTTTTAGAGAATTATTTAGAACACAACGAGAAGAAATATTTTTCTGTATCGCGTGCGGAGTATGCATGGACTTTGATTGGAATTGATGAAAGTACTATTGCGCAGTGGGTTGATGATCATCTTGAAAATGAACCCTTTGAACGGCATTTTTTATGGAAAAGCCCCTATGTTTTGGTGCAACTGGTTGCTCAATCAGAAGCGCTCTTGGAACAATATTTCGTGGAAGCATTTGAAAATCATTTTCACCCCTATTTAGTTGGGGCAGAAGTTACTACTGCTTGTAAACAATTAGCGATGCATGCAGAGGTTCATTGGTCTGCCAATGATCCGCTGCTTTTAAAATATTTTCAGCCCATAGAAAAAGGTAAACAAGATATTCCACTGCTTGAGGTTGAAGTGAGCCTAGAGCCTTCTTTGGAGACATTAGAAAATCAAGCAGAAAGCCTTGGACATGCTACCATAACTATACGGATGAAAGGTTATGGTGAGGATTATATTACTTTTCCCTATACGCGACCACTTTTAGGTGTCGTCTT
The DNA here is from genome assembly GCF_042197445.1 of Bartonella sp. AA1HLJMS. Lineage (NCBI taxonomy): Bacteria > Pseudomonadati > Pseudomonadota > Alphaproteobacteria > Hyphomicrobiales > Bartonellaceae > Bartonella > Bartonella sp. AA1HLJMS. The sequence goes on from NZ_JBHIRW010000029.1 coordinate 5,322, forward strand.
ACAAGAATATGCAGCTTGGGCTGTCTTAAAAAGATATTTGAAAACGGAGAAGAAAAAATGAAACTCTATGGGGATGTAACAATATTGCTTAAATTATTAAACGTTCTATTATAGGAAGTATTTTGATCCTTTTCTTCAGTGGTTTTTGTCTATAGGGTAATTTTTCTTTTGATGTGTCATTAAATGACTTTGATTGATTCAAGATTAAGAAAAACTTTACGATATTAGGCTCGCTATATTCAATATTTATAATGATTAATTATGATTATAAATCAAGATGTTATCTTTCATGGAGCTGATGACAAGGAATCCAGAGACGTCATGTACCGCAAGCGTTGTAGATAATTAAGATTCTTTGTAAATCAAAAAGTGATGGTGTGAAAAGACAAGAAGTCGTGTCATTTACAGGAAAGCTTTGCAAATTTTATTGAACAATATGTCCGTGAAGAGTTTATTGCGAACATGTGCCGTTCTGTTATCTGATAATAAATTGCTGTAAAGAGCTCATAAAATTTTTCCTTTAAGTTTTTGTGTGATTGCATGATCGTTGGGTGTTCACTTCCGAGGGGCGAGATTTTTCAATTTGATAACAGGAAGAACTATTTTTTCTGTAAGACGTGAAGATTTAAGGAGTGATCATTTTACGCTTTTGTTTTCTTTTTGATTGGTAATTTGTAGGAATTTTTTTGGGGAAAATAAATGTGGTTAAAAACATTTTATGCGTGTGTGGGAGAAAAATAAAAATGTGGTCTTAATTGTTGATAAGAGTGTCAATATTTTTGATGAACAAATTTTAGTCGTAATTCTTAGTATCTAGATGGGAAGTTTATTGCATTTTTTAACAGTTCGTATTCTATCTGTTGTGATGCGCAGTGGTTTTTTAAGCAAAAAAGAAAGGGCTTTTATGTATCAGATTGATTACAACAGTTATCGTTCTGTCAAAAGTTTTAGTCGTCGCGTTCATTTTCTCGTTATGCATTATACGGCTATTGATTTTAAAGCCTCGATTATGGCGCTTACAGGAGAAAAGGTTAGTGCACACTATCTTGTTCCTGATCCTTCAGAGCAGACATATCGTGAGGCAGGCTTTAAGGATATGCGTATTTTTAATCTGGTTGATGAAAATGAGCGTGCATGGCATGCGGGTGTGAGTTCATGGGCTGGGCATAGTCATCTCAATGATGCATCTATCGGGATTGAAATCGTTAATTTAGCGACTTATCATGATGGGACGGGTATGTTTCCTCCTTATAATCCAATACAAATTGATGCTGTTAAGGAACTTGCCTTGAATATTTTTCAACGGTATCCTGATATTATGCCAACAGATGTTGTGGGACATAGTGATATTGCCATTGGAAGAAAAAGTGATCCAGGAGCAGCTTTTCCATGGAGAGAACTTTATAGCGCAGGTATAGGAGCATGGTATGATGATGAACTAAAAAGTCATTATCAAGAGCAATTCTCTAAGAATTTGCCACCCAAAGAAGATGTTTTGGCGAAGCTAAAATGTTATGGATATGACATTTCTGCTGCGTGTACCCAAACAGGATACAAAGATTTGATCCGAGCATTTCAACTTCATTTTCGTCAAGAAAATTATGATGGGATTCTAGATGTTGAAACAGCAGCAATTCTTTATGCATTGGTTGATAAGTATTTTCCGTGAATTCAATGCGTTTTAATTGAAAATATGGCTTATGATTACGTGTAAGCCTTTTTATTATCAGGAAAGGCTGCTTTTTGCCAATTGGCTTTATGTAAAAAGGGCATTAATCGTGTAAAAAATCCCCTGTACGGTATAAGGCGTTTTATGGAAACATAACTCTGAAAGCTCTATGATTTGCAGAGATTAAATTTTACTGTTTCTTTTCTTCCTTTAAAAACGCGTAAAGTCAAGATGTTGCGTATATCATGGCATGTTCCTTACGCAGGGTAAAACGCTTCAAATAAAATGGATTTGTATTGTATATTTCCATGCTTGTTTTAAAGAAATGTCTTTTAGTGTGTATCACAACATATATTTTACAGCGACGTTCATAGAGAATATAATCTAAAATCCTCTATGAAGTGTATCCTCATTTTTATGCTTAATAAAAGTGCCTAGCATTATCGTACATTTTGTCAGATCTCAATGTTACGACAACCCTTGGAATTTAAAACGATTCATAAAAGGATTTTCTTTACTCGTTTTTATTCACACGGCTCTCTCCGCTTGTCGTGTACAAGTGACAGGTTTTGGTTGATTGAAACATGAAAAATAAAAAATTATGATTATAAATCAATGTGATGTAGGTTCAGGAAAAATAGGGGTATTTACAGATTGCTCCTGATAGGAGGCTCTATTCTTTAGAAGGGGAAGAGGTCAATTCATTTTTTGAAGATATATCGCTTTTCTCTTTTATTGCTTTAGGGAATATTTGCATCGTTTTGACAGCATGTTTCTTGATGATTAAGTTTTTTAATGAAGCCGTGTTATAAAACATTGTGTTTTATAGTGTTGATAGAAGACACATTCAGGCATATCAAAAACACAATGATGTCTTGTTTTTTCAATAGTTTATCTGTTCAGTGTAGAATTTATTTGAGAAGATCATGACCTAAATTAACAAAGGTTAGAAGTAAATTACCAAGAAAGACCAATTTGGTCATAAAGCAAAGGGGTTATTCATGCTTTAAAGGGCAAGGAAGAGATTGTGTTTGAAGTAATGTGTAAACGCCCGTGTGAGGTGCTCTTATCAAGCATATCAGGTTAATCTTCTAAGAGTAGTTTTATGAAACTAAGGCGGTTTTTTTTCGAGAGACAAGACAATACGTATCAGGAAAAGATATTCATGATATTTGATTTCAAAAATAAAAACTGGCAAACCATGTTGCCAGTTTTTAAAAGCTGTAGCTTAAATAGGATTAGAATGAACGCTGTAAACGGATCATACCTTGAAAAGCACTTTTCTTATTGAATAAATGTTTTTCATTATTATTTTTATCCGTCACAACGCGATCATCATTCCAATTAACATAGGTTAATTCAGGTGTAATCACAAATCCTGGAACCAGCGTGTATGTAATATTTACAGAAGTTGCAAAGGTTTTTACAGCACTATAAGAAACTTGAGCATTCAAATTTGCTTTTGGAGTAAGCTTGTAAGTGGCACCCGCCCAAGCAGCCCATTTACCACCCCAGTTTGCATAAATTGTTGTGCTTTTTCGTGATAACTCATCATTTGCATTTACTGTGTAGTAATCAAGTCCATTTTTATAGCCAGCCATTACCCATAGATTGAAACGATCGTTGACATTGAAATCTGCACGTACTTTTCCAGCCCACTTTTTGTAGTAAGTATCATATGCTGCAACTGCTGAAAAACCACCCCATTTTTGCATGAACTTTATACCCAAAACCACATTCGGGGTGTAATTTTTAATGGCTTTACTTGGAAGAGTACCCTCAGTGATAGAAACAAGCTTATCATCTTTATCAATGTAGTATCCTGTTATTCCTGGAAGAGAATCTGCAATATTGCCTAATTCAGCGCCGATAATAGCAGAAAAGCCGGAATCACCATTAAAGGTGTAGGAAATAAAATTAGTGCGTGTTGTGCCGGCAGGCGCTATGCTGTCATCATTGAGAACATTTCCATAACCACCAGTCCAACTGTTGAAAATTGTATCATCAAGACCTACGCGAAAACCACCCAGTTCAATGTAAGCTGCTGCAAGCCTTGCACCAGCTTTATCATTACCATCACCCCAGCTTGAATAAATTCTTGCATATGAACGAAGTGTTCCCATTTCTGTTTCAGAAGCTGCTTGAAAAACAAGGGTGAGCCGTGATGATGCGCCATAGGTTTTTCTTTTGTCTCTTAGTTCAGTTTCGGTTGTTGCATCGATATTATCACCGCCTATAAAATCAGTACGAACATTTCCTGATAAACGCATGCAGGTTTCTGTTCCAGGGATATAAAAATATCCTTTTCCGTAGGCATCACAAACGCGAATATATTCTACAGGCTCAGGTTCGGCGATAACTGTTGAAGCAGCATGTGCTCCAGAAATTGCTAAAAAAGCTGCTGTAGAGCTTAAAAAGAGGGATTTAATATTCATATGGGATCTCCGAGGTCCGGTTAAATTTCTTCTAAAGAGTACCATTTGCCTAACGCATTAAGGACAAAGACATAAGTAAAATACGCAGCACTTGTTATCTTAGCTATAACTAATCTTTTTAGAGTTTCAAATATGAAATTACCTTTTTGTAATATATACATGTACTATTCGAAATGCTGTGGTAAAAAAGACACAATTTTTGTTTTATTAACTTTTGCTCCTTATGGGATCAATAAAGGAAAAAAATTTCAGATATTTGGGAAAAAAATCGAAAATGTCTTGAACTTTCTGTTGATACCATTTATGCCTCTCTGTTGGAGAGGTGGCCGAGTGGTCGAAGGCGCTCCCCTGCTAAGGGAGTAGGGCTCAAAAGGCTCTCGAGAGTTCGAATCTCTTCCTCTCCGCCATCTATTGTTATAAAAGCAGTTGACTGTGTATCGGAATTCTGTTTATCCCGTTGGGATTATGCCTCTCATATAAAAAGCATGTTCTAAACACAAATATACTTGTATTGCCGATTTATGCGCTTGTTTTAAAGAGATATCTTTGCAATGTGTATAAGCCCATTTTGCGACGCTGCCTCGTAAATGGTATAAAACACAAAAGTTTCTGTGAGACATATAAAGCCTTATAAAGCCACATCATTTGTATACTTATGAAGATGCAAAGAGGCATATTATATATCTGCTTATATATCTGCCTTCCTGTTGTTATAGATTTTGACTATGAGAGTTCATAAAAGGCATTTTTCCTTTCTAAATCGTTTTTATTTATACGGCTTTCTTTGCTTATGATGTGCAAGCAAATGATTTTGATTGTTTCAACCATAAAGCAGATTTGAAAAGAAAGAATCTTACAATATTCGCGTTTGGTATATTATCATTATAAATCAACGTGTTGCTTTATATTTGCATTGTGTATTGAAAGTTGGATGTGGCAATGCTCTCAAAAAAGTTATAGATTTCTTTTAGAAGAAAACATTGTGGGTGAAATGTTATGGTTTTCCTCTCATAGAGACTTTTGAGAGTGTTTCATCCATCTCATGACAACCAAACCACACATGAAAAAAGTAATGGTCGGTAATATTAGGTAGTAAGATGGAGAAACTTTTGCAGGAAGAAAAGAAATAATACTCAATACTGTAATTGAAAATATTCTTCCGCTAAAAGAGACAGCACCAACAACACCGGAAATATGCTGCGTTTGTTTTTGGTTAAGTTCTGAGAAAAATAAGCTTTTTGCACCGATCGGTACAGTGCAAATAAATCCATGGATTAAAGAGAAGGCGATGACTGATGCAGCCGTTTGATGGCTATGAACTGAAAAATAGAGCGCTATGCACATCAGCGCAGAAAAGAAGGAAAAATATTTTATAGAATTCTTATATTTTTTATCAAGAACATGATACTTAGACATCAGCAAATTTGAAAAATATTGTGCTGAAAAGGCTCCAATATGGCAGCACATCAAGACGAGCATTTGCGAACCGTTGAGGTGATGAATTTTTCCCCCTAAAAGTATTATTGGTTGCCAGAAATGATAAATAATCTGAATACCAGCGCTAAAAAGGCACATGAGGAAAATAAACCATGCTCCTCCTACTGTATTTTGAAATATCCAGAGCGTTTCCTTGGCATTGTGCAAGATTGTTTTTGTTTTGGACGTTTCAATTGTCGTTTTCTTTTCTTCAGGAACAATAAGGAATATCAAAAAAATAAATCCCATCATGAGGCATGAGATGATATATCCCATAAAATATCGTCCAGAGTAATAGATCGTTCCAATTCCTACAATCCCACTGAGAATACTTCCAAAAGAGTTAACCTGGTGGTAGAGATGAGCATAATGCGAAAAGTGATCCTGTTTATCGCCTAGAGAATGGTAAATCCATCCGTCAATGGCGCTGACAATGATGCAAATGCCTGCTGCATAGAGAATTTGCGCAATAATAAGTGCTGTCATATTGGGAGCTTGAAGGCATAGAAGATAAAATACTCCTGTCATAAAGACCCCAGCCATAACGGAATATTTACGCCGATATCTGTCAGATAAAACAGCGCAGGGAAAATCAAGCAGCAGAATGGTGGTGGAAAAGACAACCTGAAGCAGAGCTAATTGCGCCAGATTCACTCCCATGGACATTAAAAAAATCGCATGGTAAACGCCGATCAGCATGCGGACAGCATTATAGGAGCCATAGGTGAGAGCAAGGGTGCGTGCTCTGTTCATTGTGTTGTTCCATAGATTGTACAATAAGAATTTTCATTGAAAAGAATATTTTTCTGTGAAAAGGTAGCAGTTTCATATCCCCATTCAGGGATTAGTGGAAAGAAGGCTTCCATAACCATCCCAAAATTTAAAAGGTCCCTTAGTCCATATGGGACTTCAAAGCGTATTAATGAGAGCAAATGATGCAATTTTAAAGTGATTATGAGGAGCAACATAAGCCTCATAAATGAGATTGTCATCTTTTGAGGGGAGTTGCTTGTGGGGCTGTTGCTTTCATAGCAATCATTTTGTCTAGATCTGTAAAATGATCCTAGGACGGCAAGATCATTGACATAATTAGAACTTATAGAGGCTTGTTTATTTTTTATACACCATTTACTGATCCATTCTCTTTGCTGATCAGCTGAAATAGCACAAATGATCCATAAATCGGTTTTTGGTAATTTTTTGATATCTTTTTTTATAGTCATCAACATTTGTAATCTCCCCCTTTCTTTCTGACTGTTTCTCCGTATCACTTTACGTCTAAAAAAGTTTTTTTCAGAATTCATCTTTACTTTATTTATTAAAAATTTATTAAAAAGATTGTCTCGCAAGGTGCTTTTTAATCACGTCATTACGATTAAGAATTAAATTTCTGATATAAGAGGAAGGGTGCATGATACATTGTGACTAAATACATAAATCCCTCCGTATCCTGAAATGACGATTTCCTTTTGCAAAACAGTATCTTGAATGGAAGCTCGATAACCGTTACGTTGATTATGGAAATGATACCCTAAAAGAGTGCTTATGAGTGCTTGAAGATATTCTTTAGATATTACAGATAGGACAAGAAAATAGTTTAAAAAAATCAAACGTGGGATAAAAGCTTTCATCTTATGATGGGTAATGGTGAATTTTAAACTTCATCTACTGTTTTTTTGAGCTACTGTGCTGTAAGAAAGATCAAACTCCCCCAATTCATGTCTCTAATTTAGATCATTGATCATAAAACATTATATACTGTCTTTTCACATTATAACTTTGCTCATTGCTTGTCTTCACTGATTAAATCAACATTTCTCTAAAAATGCCGCTTGAGAAAAATGCATCCTATCAGTTTAATATTCTATGATCTTTTAATTAATTTAAAGAAGATAACATAAAATATACGATAAAAAATGAATAAATTTCAATTTTTATAAAAAAACAAACTTTTTACTGTTGCTGATAAAAAACAAAGCTATATTAAAAGTAGCCTTTATACCCTTCAATATCATTGATTTTTGGTTGTTACCGGATGAAGGCTCCTTTGTTTTGGAAAGAGCGGAGCAGAATTTAAGAGCAGAATGGGCGCGTGCGCAAAAGCTTGTCCTTGGTCTCTCTTTAAGTTGGATACTAAGCCGCTTGATGGTTGAGGGTGTTCACCATGTGAACACAACGCAACCTTGTAAGGATATTTTAGTCATACCTGATGAAGCAGAGCTTTAGGGGATATTGTCATGTTTGAATGGGGGCGTGCTTATTGATTTCCTCGTTGTTATTGCTGCTTAATTTCAGCCATTATTTTTCTGAAAAAGAAGCTTTGTAGGGAGAAGATCATACATGGAGCAGAGTGTAAAACGATGAAATGCATATAACTGATCCAGTAATGTTGACAATAATCGCTCAATATGTTGCTCTGATTACTTAAACAAATGGCTAGATTGGCTTTTATTCTCTGAGATAAGTGTTACTCTCGATGAGATAGAACGCGGATGAGGGAGCTATCAGTTAAGGGATTAAGAGTAATGGGGGGGAAAATAATCGTCAAGATTTGAGTTATTTCAAAATCGCTGTATTCGGTATGATTATTATGATTTTGGGGATGGGAATTGGGCGATTTTTCTATACGCCGGTATTTCCAGTTATGTTGGATGAAGGATTGTTTACCTTTAAGCAACTTTCTTATATAGCTAGTGCTAATTATGGCGGTTATTTAGTTGGGAGTATGTTTTTTTGTTTTGCAGAGTTGGGAATATATCCCGTGCTCCCTACATGCTATTTGGTGCAGCTATAGTGACGAGTGTACTTATTTTTGCCATGGCGTTAACAACAAACTTTTACTTGGTTTTCTTTATCCGCTTTGCTGCCGGTATCGCGAGTGCAGCAATGATGATTTTTGGTTCTATGACGGTTATGCAGCATAGTCACAAGCTGTGGGTTATTGCTTCGCTCTATGCAGGTGTGGGAGTTGGTATTCTGCTGGGTAATGAGTATGTTATTATTGGTTTGAGTAAATCGCTGAACGCGAAAAATATTTGGTTTGGAGCTGGTTTTATATCTGTTGTATTGTTGCTCTTGTTGTTTATTTTATTTCCACGTCGTGTTGATGCGTCTCAATTTGCTATTAATGAGTCATTGGCACACGAAAATATCGTTTGGTGGGAACTCGCTCTGATTTATGGGCTTGCTGGGTTTGGTTATATTATTGTCGCGACATATCTTCCTCTGATGGCGAAAACATTTAATTTCCCACTACTTGCTAACCACTTATGGTCGTTTGTCGGAATTGCCATTGTTCCTAGTTGTTTCATTTGGTTATGGGGAGCCCATCGGTGGGGGGTATTACGTTGTCTGATGCTCAATTTGCTTATCCAAGGAGGATGCGTATTACTGACATTATTCAGCCAGTCTCTTGTACTGATCGTTCTCAGTTGTATAGGGTTTGGATTTACTTTTATGGGGACGACTTCTTTAGTTATGCCGTTAGCTAAGCGTTTATATGCGCCGTATGGTATAAATCTGCTAGGCTTGGCTACCTTAACTTACGGTTTTGGCCAAATATTAGGACCTCTCTTGACGAGTTTTTTACAGTTTGGTTCATATGCCATTGCGCTTTCCGTTATCTGTGGTGCTGTAGCGCTTTTTGCCGCTGCTGGAATCTGTCAATATTGTCTTTGTAAAAAGGTCGTTGACGTTTCATAAATCCGCAATCTTCACTAAAAAGTCGAGAGAATTTATTCCATTCTTTTTGAAACATTTTGTGAAAGTCAAATTATTCTAATAGGAGAGATTACAGAATGCTTCACTCTACAGTCGCTATTTTGGGCGTTGGTCCTCGTGGGATCAGTATTCTCGAACGCTTGCTCACACTTTATTCCCATTATCCATTTTCTGGAAACATTATTGATTAATCCCAATGAGATGGGAACTGGTTCCCATAGTGTGCATCAGCCAGATCATTTATTGGTTAACACTGTCGCTTGCCAGATTACTTTATTTGGTGATGATACAGTTAAGGGGGTAGGGCCTATTCATAAGGGGCCGAATTTTTATCAATGGGCTAGTCAACAAGGTTATCGTAATATTAACGGTGTTTTTTCTCGTACAGAGCATGATGTTGGGAGAGAAATCAAAGAAAATGATTATTTATCACGTCGTTTGTTAGGGGAATACCTGTCTTGGGCTTACCAAGAGCTCACGCAAGATTTACCTTTCGCTATTCGTATTAAGGAGATCCGACAAAAAGTTATCAATCTCCATATCCACCAAGATCATAAAACGGATGTTCTTTTGGAAGATGGCTGTCGTTACAGTGTAGATTTTGTTTCCATGACCACGGGTCACGGTATGAATATATATATTCATCGCATGATGAAAGCCTGCAACAGTTTGTGGCTGGTCACCAAATGAAAAACGCTCTTCTGAACTATTATTCGAATCCTTATCCAATTGAAAAGTTGGACTCTATACAATCTCAGTCTCGTGTGCTGGTGCAGGGCATTGGATTAACTAGCTATGATGTCTTGTCGCAATTGACTTACGGTCGCGGTGGGACTTTTACTGAAAATGCTGGACAATTGCGCTACATGCCAAGCGGCAAAGAACCTGCGACAGCTCTATTCTCTCGTCAAACATTGCCTTTTAGTAGTCGCGGGATTAATCAAAAGGGTGGTAGTGGGCAATACATACCATCATTCCTTATTCTCGATGCAATACATCATCTGCGTAAGCAATCCAGCATTGCTAACGGCTCTCCGAAGCTGGGTTTCGAAACGCAGCTTTTACCTCTGTTGCTTAAAGAAATGTGTTATGTCTATCGAAGTACGCAGCTGGGGCACTGGCTAGACCCTGAAACCTATGTTGTTACTTCCAAAGACGAGCAGTGTATTCAAGCGTTGCTGTATCCTCATCGAAATAAAATATTTGCCTCTTTGAAGGATTATACAAGATTCTTCATGGAGCATTTGAAGGACGATCTTCATTCTTCCGCTGCAGGTAATGTTGATGGCCCAGTGAAAGCTGCTACAGATGTGCTACGAGATGTCCGTGATATCTTACGTTCAGCAATTGATTTTTGCGGGTTAACGTCTTCATCTCACAAGTACTTTATTGAATATTTTAATCCAAACTTTAACCGTATTTCTGTCGGCCCACCGATGCAGCGAAACCAAGAGTTGAGGGCTCTGATGGAGGCTGGTATCGTGACTTTGGCTGGCGGACCTTCACCTAAACTTGTTCTCAATGCTAGTACCAGCCGTTTCGAAATTCAGTCTGTTTTTCAAGATGAAAACAGTTCAGTTGATGGAGATGTGCTGATCAAGGCCAAGATTGATCGTTTTTCTCCGTTGCGTGATGAGTCCCCTTTTATCCAGAATTTGGCTGGTCAGGGCATCATTCGACCATTTATCAACCAAGGATATCATCCTGGTGGTATTGATATTGGCTGTCAGCAGCATCCTATAGACACTAAAGGACAAGTACAAAATACATTATGGGTGGTCGGTAATCCAGTAGAGGGTCCCAATTTTTATACATATATTTTGCCTAGGCCTTTAGTTAATTCGCGTGCACTGCGGGATGCAGGGCACTGTGTCACTGACATGTACGAGCAGCTTCTTAATTGCCAATCAGTCAAAGATTCAATAATTAATGTACATTGATGATGTAAAAAGCTTCCTGATACGCATGTCCTCCGTATCCGTTATAATGGCGATGCTATTCATTTTTCTTATGTCTATCTCAATAAGAACTTGGTTTCTTATTCCATTGGCTGGAGTGACTGTTTTCGGTTATTTGCTTTTGACGATACCATACTGGTGGTTGAAGGGTAATGCACGCAGTGGTGTGTTCATCCTGTTGGTTTGTGCTTTAGTGCTGATATGGCGTTGGCACTTGCCTGATGTTCATACTGTGCTTGTGCGTTTTACTGATGTCTTTTGGCTATTACTCGCTATGGGATTGTTGCACCATGTGATGAATACATGGCGTATTTCAGAATTTCTCTCTGAACGGTTGATGCGCTATGGAAAGGGTTCGCTTACCCTGTCCATCGCGATACTGACTGCGTTTTTAGCTTGGCCGATGAGTTTGGGGGTTATCCCCCTAATGATTGATGCCTTGAAGAAAAGTGTTTTTCCCTCTCGCGATTTGGCCGCTATTGTGATGCGAATGATGAGCATCACGATGGTACTGATGCCGACCAGCATCGGTGCAGCAACAGTTTTCGCTGCTATGCCTAGAACACCAATATTCACATCCGCTGCTTGGGGATACCACTTTTTCTATTTAGTCTGTTGTTGTTGTGCATTTCTCCAGTTGTACCGCTAGCTAACCCGATTATTTGCGATGAGAGAAGAGCGAATAAAGAAGGAGAGAGAGTAAGAATTTGGATTTTTTTGATATTTTTCTGGCTAATATTTATCGTTGCGTTGACAGTTATCAAGTTGAATGCACTAAAAAGCATTGCATTGACGGCGAGCATTCTATACCTCATTGAGCGTGGGAGTTCACGCAGTATTGATTTTTTGACTCCTTTGGTGGCAGTGATACGCAGTATATCCAGTGAAATTATGTTGTTGCTAGGTTGTAGTCTGCTAATATCTACGTGTGATTTGCTTATTCCTTTGTTGCCGGTGACGTTTAGTCACTCATTGGCATCACTCTCTGTTTGGCAGCGTTATGCCTGTATTCTCTTTGTATTGCCAATTTTCAGTGTAGTAGGAATTCACCCTATGGTGCTATTTAGTTTGGCATTTCCCTTACTAGGGTCATCGATGGCTTATGGGGTTATGGATTATTTGGTTTGGATTTGCTTCTTTATTGCAGCTCAACTCCTTTCTCCTGTATCAATAAATGCTATTTTTGCTTCCAGTAGCCTGCATATTTCACCGGTGGATACGAGCTTTAAAATGCATAGTTATTATGTATTAATATTTAATCTTTTTGCGTTCATTTATTTGAGCTTTTTTATTCAATATTTGTAAATTATGGAGATCTTATGCCTTACATAAATATTAAAATTACTAATGAAGGGGTTACCTCTGAACAGAAACGGCAACTAATAGAAGGGGCAACTCAATTATTAGTTAATATTCTGAATAAAAATCCGAAAACGACTGTTGTCGTGATTGATGAAGTGGAGACAGACAATTGGGGTATTGGTGGTGTCCCCATTACAGAATTAAGAAAAGCTCAAAATAAAGAATAACTCTGTGTATTTGACAATAATTTAAGGTCAATAGGGTTAATCAATGTAAAAAATCGCGTCCTTTAGCAACATTTGATCAGACCGCCATTGGGGCGGTTGTTACAGCCCCTGATGCTGACAACCAAGTTTTTCCCCTTAATGAGCCTGTGTTAGTTTTTACACATGAGGGTGAGAAAATCCAAAAGCTTGGAACAAGAGGTACAGCTCTTGATGTCATTAACGCCGTGTGCGCGCAGGGGATTGAGGCACAAATTATCCTTGTGCGGGTAGAAGAAAAATCAACCATTGCTGAGACACAAACTGAGATGGTGGGATCAAACGCTCACCTGACCGGTGTGCACGCCTTGGCTCATGCGCGTGGGCATTTAGGTGTGGAACCTGGGATTTTACTGGCACCGGCTTATAGTGCAGGGCGGATTGACAATGGCAAAAACCCCGTGGCAGACGCTTTAGAACAAGTGGCAGAAAAGCTACAAGCGATTGCGGTTTTTGATACGGGGGGTAAAAATGCGGAAGAAAGCCTTGCCTATCGTGCAGATTTTTCCTCACGCTTTTGTTATTTGATTGACCCCTTTGTACGGGTGGCAAATCGTGAGGGGGGTGTTAGTGTTAAACCCGCAAGTCCTTTTGCTGCCGCCATGTTTATCAAACGGGACAAGCAAAGGGGCGGTGTTTTTTGGTCTCCTTCCAACCAAGATGTGCATGGCATTTTAGGGACAGCACGCCC
>NZ_JBHIRW010000030.1:0-5685 GCF_042197445.1 Bartonella sp. AA1HLJMS
TGTGGAACAACAGCTCTAATTTGGAGATTAGACTGAACATCAAGCGGTATAGAGAGATTAGATGAAGGATCTAAAGGTTCAGAGGACTGAGAAGGCTTTGGTTCAACAGGGACAGAAGGAAGAACAACAGAATCTGTAGAAGAAGGTGATACCGGAACAGAGGGCGGTAATAGAAGCTCCATGAAATGATTATTAGATAGAATTTTCTAGGCAAGAAACTAAAGTGTGGAAGGCTGCTCGTAGGAAACTTTGCTCTTTAGAGGGGGAAATCAAAAAATTTTTTATTTAGGAAAATAGTGTTGAATTCCCTTCTTCTGATCGTAGGAATAAATCGTTGTTTTAATGATGATATCAGCTATTTTTTGCCAAATTTTTAAGAAAAATGCTTTTGTGGAAGTATGTAGCCTATATAGATGTTTATAAGGAGATGGGGGGCGGTCTTGAGAGTGATGTTTTTATTCTTGTATGGGGGTAGCAATGTTAAAAGGTCAAAAAACATGTTTAAGGTATTTTCTTGTCTAAAGGGGGGAGGAAAGGAAGAGGGAAGATTTAATGATTACGAAGATTTTAGGAGATTTTTGGGGGGGAGATTAGGGAGATAGGATTTCTGAGAGCTCTGGAGATGCAAGGGGATAAGATTTCTGGAGGATTGTGTGGGCATTCTTTATCGGCGATGATTGCGCTTTTGGGTGCTTAATTTAATCAGTGATCTTGATTATACCACATTCACCATTTTCGCTACCGAAGGAGAGGTTTTGCCCTGCTTGATCCCAATTAAGTGCTGAGATAGCACTTTTCCCATAACCTTTTAGAAGGACTTCTTTTCCATCATGGAATTGTGCCGCTAAAATCATTCCATCATTGAAGCCTATTGCTACAATTTCTTTGTTTGGGTGGCATGAAACGGTGCTAACAAGTGCATTTGCTCGTGTGCCTAGTTCTAGAGGTGTTTTTCCCATGGGGCCATCTTTTGTATGAAAGGGCCAAACAATTGCGGCAGAGGCACCTGATGTTGCTAGCCATTTTCCTTTTGCGCTCCAAGACCAGCTTTTGACTTTGCTTGGATAGCCACTCATGCGGAGGTGCTGATTATCAGTGAGACGCCAGCCGTGTAAGGCGTTTTCTTGCATGGTGGAAATGACATAGCGGTTGTCTGGTGAAAAGGTGACACCACAATGAGCTCCTTTCCATACCAATGTGGTGGGAGATATTTGCGTTGATAACCAATGAAGAGTGACTCCATTGTAATGGGCAACGGCAAGTCGCAAACCTTTTGGGGCAAAAGCAAGGCCTTCTACACTGCGTTCATGTGTGAGCTCTTGTCGTTCTTTTCCAATATGCGCAAATGCGAGGCGTGAGGAGGAAAAAGCAAAAGCTTTTTGTGGACCAAAAGCAACGTTGTTTATCCATTTGCGTTCTTTTTGGCTTAACACTTCCGTGTGATCTGCTGCGGTTGTTTGACAGACTTTTCCATCTTCTCCACCGGTGATGATCGCGGTATTGTCATGGGAAAAATGGCTTGAAATTATTCCTTGGTGAACTTCAACGATTTGTGGGGTTGGATTAAAAAAAACAATGAGACCTTCTACGGAAACAAAGGCTGGTTTATTGCCTATAAAACCGCAGGAAAGGCAGTAACTTTTGAGATCATAATGGGTAATGTTTGGCATTATCACTCACTTATGCGCAATTTTCAAAACCAGTTTTTAATTTTTCAGCATCAAGAGAGCGTCCTATAAAGACAAGGCGGCTTTCTCGTTTTTCATCTTCACGCCATGGGCGTTGATGTTGTCCTTCAAGAAGCATATGTATCCCTTGAATGACGTAACGATCATCGTCTCCTTGAAAGGCGATAATGCCTTTAAGACGCAAGATATCAGGTCCTTGTTGCTGTGTAACCTGCTGGATCCAAGGGAAAAACTTTTCTGGTTGCAGAGCATCTGTTTTTAAACTTACAGAAGTGATGGTAATATCATGAATGGTGGATGCGTGATGATGGTCATGATGACAATCGGGACCGCACACATGGTTGGCATGTTGGTGTGTATGTTCGTGATCGAGAAAATGAGGTTCATGATCGAGAGTCTGTTGGAGATCAAAAAAACCACGATTAAGGAGTGTCTCAAGAGGGATATTGGTGCGCTGTGTTGTATAGAGTATAGCGCGAGGATTAATGGCCAGAATAAGGGATTCAGCATGGCTGCGTTCTTGTTGGGTGACAAGATCAATCTTATTTAAAAGAATAATATCCGCGAAGGCAATTTGGTCTTCAGCTTCACGACTTGTTTTTAATTGAGAGGAAAAATGCTTTGCATCAACGACTGCTATGACACTGTCGAGAGCTGTTTTTTCATGGATAGTATCATCCATGAAAAAGGTCTGTGCTACGGGAACGGGATCAGCAAGCCCTGTCGTTTCTATAATGATCGCATCAAATCGATGAGAACGTTGCATCAGACTTTCTAGAATGCGAATGAGATCACCACGTACGGTGCAGCAAACACAGCCATTATTCATTTCATAAATTTCTTCGTCTGATTCAATGATCAGGTCATTATCAATACCAATTTCACCAAATTCATTGACAATGACGGCATAACGTTTGCCATGATTTTCACTGAGAATGCGGTTGAGAAGGGTGGTTTTTCCAGCACCAAGATAGCCTGTGAGAACCGTAACGGGAAGTTTTTTTTGGGGTATCGTTTCCATGGAGAGACCTTTTATTGTTCTTTATTGCCATGTGTTTATGTTAAATCGATTGATATCATCAAGTAAATCACGAAGCTGAGACAGAACATGAGAAAAGATTGCTTCACCGGCTTGTGGTGTTGCTTTGCTTGCATTTCCTGCCGCACCTTGCGTATTTAGATCTTTCATTGTCCAACCAAAGGCATGAGGACCATAAGCACGTAAATACCGATAATTGGCAATCATATCCGCTTGTTTATTATGAAAATTTTCTGCCTTTTCCATATGGACTTTTTCTGGTGCTAAATAGAGCATGAGAGAGGTTTCGATAAAGCCTCCATGGATATCAAGATGTTGTTGAGATGGCTCCATGAGACCTTGTGGTAAACCAAAACGGCTCCAGCTTGTTGCTACAGCGAGCATGGAAAGGCGCTTTCGTAATTCGGTGATAACAATGCTCATTAAAGGTGAATTTCCTCCGTGAGCATTGAGAAGAAGAAGACGGTTGATCCCTTTGTGATAACAGTTTTCACCAATCTTTATCCATCGCTTAATCGCATCAGAAAAGGTAAGGGTTTGCGTGCCTGTAACATCCATATGTTCTATAGAATAGCCAATCTTTTCAACCGGTAAAAGTGCGATATGAAACTGCTCTTTTGTTTGTAAAGTGAGGGCTTTTGCAAAAGCTTCAGCAATAATCCAGTCGGTTTCGAAAGGAAGGTGCTCTCCGTGATATTCATGTGCACCCAAAGGTAAAAGAGCGAGAAAAGGTGGGTTAGATACCATAAATTAATGCCCAAAAGAGAAGTCAAAAGAGACAAAGTGATCAAAGGTGCTGTCACTATTTAATCTATCTATAAGAGAAACGCAAATAGGCGTCTTTTTACATCACATATGGATGCATAAAAATGAGAGCTTTGTTAAAAATAGAGAAGTTTTTATTGAGCAAAGCCACCGCAATTTTTCTGTAATATTAGGCAATCTTTCTCAAGATAGTTGTCTTTTATAAGTATTTCTGATTTATATTATCATTTTTAATAATTATATATTCATATATATATATTAAATACTTCACAATAAATAATGAAAAAATTATTTTTCATTATTTATTAAATATGTAATTTTTTCTGTAAATTACATATTATTCTTTTATTATGGAGCGAGGATGATCAAAGTATTTCTACTATTGCAATAGTACAGACTTTTGTTGCAATCAGGAACTCTATTCAATTATCTGTATATTACAAAAGAATAGAAATGTTTGTTGATTGATTTTATTTTGGATAGTGTCTTAACAGATTTTAGTGTTCATGAGAAAAAATAAATATAAAGGGAAGAATTCACGTAAGATGAATTTGTAATCTCATAGAGCAGTTTATAAGATGATTCAGTAAGAAACACCGTTGGATACAAGAAACACCGTTGGATACATGATAAACAGAACGCCATTGTGTTGCACATTGACGCTTTTGTTTTAAAGAAACATTTAGTACACCAAAGCCCATTTCACGACGCAGCTTGTGAATGGTATAACGGTAAAGCCTTATAATATAAAATCTATAGTGTTCCACCATCTTTACACTTTTAAAGTAAAAAGGGACACCATCATTCACTTTGCCAGTTTTCAATACTGTGTTAACAGCGCTTGATAGTTAAGATACCTCATAAGTGATATTTTCCTTTCTTCAAGTGTGTTTACACACACACCGATCTCGTTTGTGATTTGCAAGTGAAGAATTTTGATTGATTCAATATAAACAGAGTTAAAATATAAGAGAGTTTTATAATCGTCAGCTTTCTCATTCAACAGGCAAAACAATAAATTATTATTATAGATTAATATTTTGCGATTAAAGTGATCGGTTGATGAATTTATTATTCAATATCAGTTTTATGGCGTTATTTTTTCAATGCGCTACTTAAGTTGGTATTTTAAAAATGCAATTTTTTAGTAAGTTTCTCTATTCCTTTTCTTTCAAGCATTTGATCAATTATTTATTATTATTCGTTTTTCACAAATTGCAGACAGTTATGTGAATATTGCAAAAATTTCTTTCAAAGAGAATTATTTGTTACTAATATAGAGTAAATATAATTACTTAAAATATAAATAAGGTTGCGCTCTACAATATTGACGAAAAATATGGAATAACTTTTATGCAAATTAAGAAAGAAAGTTTTTTCAGTATTTTGGGGGATCATCTCATTTTTCATGACTCTCTTTTTATGTAATTTTAGGTAGTTTTTTGGTGCTCTAGTGTTGCTTATAATATTTTTGTAAATCTGATAGATTTATTTATTTTATGCGTTTGTTTTGTTAGGTTTGAAAGTCAATATTTTGAGTTTTTTATGCTGTATGAGATAAAGGAGCTAAATTACCTTTTTGAAGATGCTATGCACTATTTTCTTTATATATCAGTAAAAGTTGAGAATCATTTTATTAATGTCTTTTCTATTTGAAAATAGAGATCTTAATTTCTTTTTACATTTTATAACTGTTTTATAGAAAAATAGTAAACTATTTAAAGTTGTTTTATTAGGATAGATTTGTTTTAGATCAAGTTTTTATTCGATACTAATTTTATTTTTCAATATTAATGATGAGTGATATAATAAAAATCCATTAAGTACTATTTCATTTTTATATTTATTGAAATAATAGAAAATCATATATCATTATATTGGAAGTTTTAAATTTTATAGTTCTTTAAAATTAATTACATTTCAAATTATTTATAAAAGCTCTATTATATAATTTTTTAAATGAATTTGTTTCGTAATATTTATTATAATAATAAATTTAACAAATTATTATTATTTTTAATTATAGCAATAAAAATGAAAAAATATTACTGTTGGTATCTTAAGTTATTATTGCGTAAAAGGAATAAATTATTTTTATCATTTATTGTTTTTTATATTTACATGTAATACATAATGTGTTATATTATAATAACAAAATTACATATAATATTTTATTATGTGCAATTATATAAA
>NZ_JBHIRW010000030.1:5785-16701 GCF_042197445.1 Bartonella sp. AA1HLJMS
TTTACATGTAATACATAATGTGTTATATTATAATAACAAAATTACATATAATATTTTATTATGTGCAATTATATAAATGATTAAATATAATTTTTGGTTTTTATATATGTGAATATTCTTTCATTTTTTCAGTGAAGAAAAGAGGAGCAAAGAAAGCTATGTTTAAAATATTTAAAAATCGTGTATGTTCATTTACTTTTACACTATTTATTCTCTTTTTTGTACAAACTATAGAGGGAAATGCAAGTTTTGTAAAAAATCAATTTCAAGAGAGAGTGGCAGTTACTATTTCTACACTAGAAAAAAATGTAGCTATTAAAGCTGTGGATAGAGCTGTTATTCAAGGCGTTGAGGAACAAGATGGCATTGCTTTGGGGAAAGTTGAAAAAGCTGCTGCTTTTTCAGGTGCAGCATTTTGGGGGGGAATAGGTATTTTATCACTTCTTGCTTCTTTATGTGTTGGGGATGTATTAGGTGCTGTTGTATCTCTTTTTGGAATATTCAGTACACTTTAGTAGAAAACTCATCGACAGAGTCGAGGATTTTTTTGTTCACTTCATTATTTTTAAAAAATAAATATTTTATTATTTATACTATACTAGATAATAAAATCACTACTCTTAATATTAAATGTAGCTTTTATTAACATTATTAAAGTTCAAGATCCTACATTTATGTTTTTTTTTTACAAATTAGTGTAACCTGATTTTTTTACAGTTTATGGTTATTTTCTAGTAATAAGGATAGTATACTTACTATCTTTATCAGTCTTTTAATATTGTCTACCTTTTCTCATATGAAGATTATTCATCAAAGGTATATTTTATCCTTTTTAAATTTTTTTATCTTTCATAAGGGGATAAAATAAAGAATATCCCTATATCCAAGGCTCTCATGCAATAAGAAAAATGAGAAATTATTATTTATCATTTTAAATTTGTTTATGTTAAATCCATCAGAAGTATTTTTTACGTATAACAAGTTGCGTTCGTGTATGGATAAAATTATTAAAAAAAAGAGTAAAAATTCTTCTCATGAATCATCTCTAAGGTTCAAGGACTGTTGTAGTATTGGAAAATAAATGATGGTGCTGGTTTGTATCTTCATAGAGTAAAGATAGTGATACACAATGAATCTTATGCCATCTCATAGGGTGGTTTATACTGTCGCATTTACGGGACATATTGTGAGAGGGAAGTGGTGATGTGCATCGTTGGAAAATGCTTTTATTAAAACATAAACCTGTATTTGCGATAGAAGTGTATTCTGGGTTATTCTGTTGCCTAAGGGAAGGATACTGTTAAGTAAGGTAATTCAGGAGTATTTATAGCTTAGCGGAAGAAGGGCAATGAAGTAAAAGGTCTTGTTTAGCACGAAGACGTGCAATCCATTGATCTTCACGAATAGCAGTATTATGTACTGTAATGAGTTCGTTTTTTTTAATTGCAGCTGTTACTGTTGCTTTTTCTAAAAGGCCACAAGGAATGGCGTGGTGAGCGCGTGCTTCTGCGATGTTCATTATCCAAGCACGATAAGTATAAAGACCGATAAAGTCTAGCTGATCACCTGGATGTAAATCTTTTTTAGCAACAGCACAGACTTCTACTACGGGATGGCTAAGAGGGACCATATCTTTTTTGCCATAAAGCATAATACGTGCGCAGGTGAGGGGCACTTCCATTGCTGTTAAATGATAGGGGCGATGAAAGGTGAAGTAAGGTCCCTGGCCAATTTTTAAATCTTCCATACGTTCGCGTAAACGTGGGTGTGCTATTTCGGCAATGACAAAGACACCAGGTGAAACACCTTGACCTATTGAATAATCTACAACACCATATTGCTGTAAAATGCCCCCATCTTGCTTTGGAATAAGCACTTTGTTTAAATCTTGTAGCGCTGCTCGTGGTCCATGCATTCCTGGGCAATCGGGGAGAAGTCCGGTGGCATTGGCAATGGCTGCCATTTCAACCATCGTTTTGGAACCATCAATAAATTCAACCAACATGCGCACATTCATATTACGCCGGAATGCTTCTTCTTCGTAAGCGTCAGGTGTAGCATCAAAGCGCAGAGGATTATTTTTTCCTTTACCCGCTACAACAATCTTATGTCCAAGGGCTGAAACAAATTCTATGAGTTCCATACAAGAAGTAGGTTCATCGCCGGCACCAAGTGTATAAATGAGCCCTCGTTTTTCTGCTTCATGTTTGAGATAAGCGCCAATTGTAACATCTGCTTCAACATTCATCATGACAAGATGTTTGTTATTCTCAAGCGCTTTGATACCAATCTCTGCTCCTGCTTCGGGATAGCCTGTTGCATCAACGATAATATCAATTTGTTCATGGCGCAAAACAAGGTTAATATCATCTGTTGCTGCAATCAAACCCTTTTCAATGCTTTGGGTGAGAGCATAAGTATTTTCAACTTCACAGACATGTCCATCTTCGCCATAGGCTAGTGTAGCGGCATCAAAAATACGTGACGGTGTCCTCGTGGCTACAGCAGCGACTGTTATACCATCCATATGCGCAATACTTGATAATAAATCTGTGCCCATTTCACCACAACCAATCAGTCCAATACGGATGGGGGGATGGTTTTCTGCACGTTGTTTCAAATCATGCGCTAAACCTGTTAGGTTCACATTGCTTGCCATTCTTTTTTCCTATTTGAAAACTATTCTGCTAAAGAACTTTTCTCATTCATAAGGTGCATTTGTTTTTAAGACAATTAATCTTTTATTCTTGATGCTCTAATCAATGGATTTTATAAAAGCAAGAGGGGTGGTTTCTTTTATCAAATAAAATAGGAATAGCGTTATGCAGCAAAAAATAACAGTACAAGATGTCACCAGTTTTATTGGGAAAGAAGTGGGATTATCGGAGTGGCGTCTTGTTACACAGGATATGATTAATCAGTTTGCATGTGCTACAGATGATCATCAATGGATACACGTTGATGAGGAAAAGGCTAAAAAGACACCTTTTGGCGGCACGATTGCTCATGGTTTTTTAACATTATCGCTTTTGTCTAGGCTCGCTTATGAAGCTCTTCCAGAGTTAGAAGGGAGCACAATGGGGATTAATTATGGTTTCGATAAAGTACGCTTCATGAGTCCTGTGAAAACAGGGGTACGGATACGTGCGCGTTTTGTGTTAGACGACGCAGAAATTCGTCCTTCTGGTCGAGTGGTTTTCCATTATGGGGTTACGGTGGAAATTGAAAAGTTAAAAAAACCAGCTCTTACAGCTCAATGGCTTATTGTTGCTGTTGTGGAAGAAAAACCTTCCAATATCTAGATTATTTGAGTGCTTTATTTTATAAAATTTTTATACAATTCTATTAGAAGTTTCTTCAATGATGATATTGAGAATAATCTATAGGATGATAGATATGGTGGAGCTATCATAGCGTTGATAGCCATAGCGGGTTGCTATCTTTCCTAGATCGTTTTGAAGAGGAGTTTCCTAATGAAGATAGTGCATTGCTTCACGCTTTTGTTTATAGCGTTCTTTAATGGGATCATACCCATCACGTAAAACAGAACGCTTCAAATGGAATATACTTGCGTTGCCAATTCACGGGTTTATTTTAAAGCAACATCTCTCAACGCTCGTCACACCCATTTCGCAATGGCGCCTGTGAATAGTATAACGATAAAGCCATTGAGCACCCCTATCTTTATGCTTGTGAAGAAGAAAATCGGCACCATCATATTATATGCTAGCCGCCAATGTTAAGACAGGTCTTGGCGCTTGAGATAATTCATAAGAGGCATGCCTTTCTTTCTTGTATAGTTTTACTCACACGGCTCTTTCCGCTTTTAACGTGCAAGCAAGAGGTTTTGGTTGATTCTATATGGAACAAAGTGGGAATGAGAGGATCTTACGGTATTCAGAGTTCTCATTCAATATGAATAACGCCATATTATCATTATAAATTCAATGTGTTATCTAAGGTTGGGAAAGGTCGTGACCAATGTCTTAATTTAAAGAGAGTTTCACATACTGTGAGATCTCTTATTTTATCCCCTTTTATATTAAAGCCATTAAAACTATTTTCTTTCATGTTACAAACGGATGGGGAGAGATAAAAACTGTTTAAGAAAAAAGTTTCTAATCTCTTATGAGTGTTTTCGATAGGCAAGGGTTGGTGCACTTGGAAAGTGGCAAAGAGGATGATGGTATTGGCTTGTGAAATTCTAAGTCTTTTAATGTTTTGTTTTATCAAGTTTTTGTACGATTTTATCAGAAGTCCATTGGGTTGTAATATTAAGCACGATCAAAAGGATGATGACGATGGTCATGATGAAGGTATTGTAGCGTTGGTAGCCATAGCGGATTGCCATATCCCCTAAACCGCCTCCACCAAGATATCCAGCAAGTGAGGTGGCTCCTATAAGAGAAATGACCATGACTGTAAAACCTGTAATCAGGCTAGGGAGAGCTTCAGGAATAAGAACATGTCTGATAATTTGAAGACGACTTGCACCCATCGAGCGGATCGCTTCAATGAGACCGTTTTCAACGGTTTTAAAAGAGAGTTCCGCCATGCGAGCATAAAAAGGGATAGCTGAAATGGTCAGTATAAAAATTACAGCAGGCATTCCTATCCCTCTTCCTACAACGATACGCGTAACGGGAAGAAGATAAAATGCAAGAATGATAAAGGGAATGGCACGAATACTGTCAATGATCATGCTTAAAGGGCGATTGATGAGAGATGAGGAAAAAATCCCTCCGCGTGCTGTTGTGTGAAGAAGAAGACCAAGGGGAAGCCCTATAATAAATGCCATAACAGAAGCACTAAGTGTCATCAATATTGTATCAATAACAGCTTGGGGAAGTTCATGAGACAGAACATTAAACATAGCCTAAGACCTCACAATATCGTCCTTTTTTCGTTAACCATTGAACAGCTTTTTCTAAAGCTTCTTTATCTTCTCCAGGAAGAGCCAAGAAGAGTCGCCCGATGGTTTCATCTTGAACTGTATCAATGCCACCATGCAAAATACGTGCTTTTAAACCACTCTCATTTTCTAGAAGATGAAGAAAAGGTTGCTGGGCAATTTCACCGGCAATATTAATTTCAATGACAGCTTCTTGCCCGGTTGGTTTGAGATTTTTCGCAAATTTTTCAGGAAGTTGCGGGGTGACAAGCTTGAGCATGGCTATGGTTGTATCGTCTTGCGGTGATGTAAAGATGTCTTTCACACGTCCTTCTTCTACAATGTTCCCCTGATTAAGAACAACAACGCGATGCGCTATGGTGCGCACAACTTCCATTTCATGGGTGATGAGCACAATCGTGAGATTGAGGTGTTTGTTAATATCAGCAAGGAGCTCTAGAATAGATTGTGTTGTTTCAGGGTCAAGAGCAGAAGTGGCTTCATCTGATAATAATATTTTAGGATTAGCAGCAAGAGCGCGTGCAATGCCAACGCGTTGTTTTTGTCCCCCGGACAATTGTGCTGGATAGCAATATTCTTTCCCAGATAACCCAACCAATTCAATCAGTTCAAGGGCACGTTTGTGGCGTTGTTTTTTACTTACACCACTTAATTTAAGCGGCAATGCAATGTTATCAAGAATATTTTGCGATGAGAGAAGATTGAAATGTTGAAAAATCATTCCAATTCGTTGACGGTAAGGCGCCCATTCTATCTCTGATAGATTAGAAATATCAACGCCTTCAAAAAAAATGGATCCTGCATCAATCTTCTCTAACCCATTTAAACAGCGGATAAGTGTTGATTTTCCTGCTCCACTGCGCCCAATAATGCCAAGGATTTCACCAGCGTGGATATTTAAAGAGAGATTATTAATTACCGGAACACCAGCCGTTTTGTTAAAACAACGGCTGATGTTTTTTAAGGAGATAAGAATAGGTTTTTCCATTCACAATTACCGGGATATTTGGCACAATTACCAAGATATTTGGCACCATTACCAAGATGTTTGGGCAGTTTTGCCAAAAATCTCTTTGATTTTTGCACGGATAAGATCGTTATTGTAGGCAGCAACTAATTTTTTAACCCATGGTTCATCTTTTTCGCTCGTGCGTACAACGATGATATTATCATAAGGATTATTTTTTGCGCTCTCCCATGCGACCACATCGTTTTCGAAGCTTAATCCCGAAACAATAGCCCAATTTGTGTTTATAATTGCAAGGTCAAAATCGTCGATTGCACGCCCTAACATACCAGCATCGAGCTCACGAATTTGCAGGTTTTTAGGATTTTCGATAATATCAAGTGGAGATGCAAGAATATTATGAGGATCTTTTAACTTAATGAGACCTAAAGAATTGAGAAGAAGTAAGGCTCTTCCACCATTAGATGGGTCGTTCGGAATACCGACATGTGCACCATCACGGAGATCTTTTAAGTCTTTTATTTTGTGTGAATAAACACCAATTGGAGCAATAAATGTATAGCCGACAATTGAAAGTTTATAGCCACGTTGTTTCATTTGTTCATTAAGATAAGGGGCGTGCTGAAAAGCATTCGCATCGATCTCTCCTGCGTTAACAGCATCATTAGGCAAAGCATAATCAGAAAAATAAACGAGTTCAATATCTAAACCGGCTTTTTTAGCCTGTTCAGCAGCAGTTTTCCAAATAATTGCATCCCGCCCTTCCATAATACCAAGTTTGATTTTTGTTTTGTCTGCGGCCATGGAAAAAGCAGTAGACAAAAAAAGTGCAAAGAGAGAGAGGAATAATCCTATAATCCGACTACGAGAAAAAAATTTTAATGTCATATGCTTTTAACTTTCTTTTTCGAGAAATTTTTTGAGCGAAGTTTCAATATACTCTGTATCTTTTTAGGCAGATTTAAAGTTATACAAGCTTTAGAGAATATTCAATCACTTTTATTTTTTAAAGAGTATTATTTTTCCTTCTATTTTAGTTGTTTTGGGGGCTGATCATCATTCATTCTCAGAAAATCTTTGAAATTTAGGCAATCAATTCTTTTATTGCAATCATTTGTTGAGGGAACCAATGCCCCTTTAAAAACTTCTGTAAGGGACAATTGGTTGAAGAACCGGACAATCAGATGATGCTTTAGCCGTAAATTCATGAAGAACATACTGCGCAATCAAGATCAAAAGGCCGTGTTCGTGTAGGCGATAAAGAGAAATTTTGTTGCAATGTTGTGGGTTTTTGGGGGGAATAAAGGTTGCTGATCATTGGATTTAAACGCGGCAAATTTTTGCAACGGCGAATTTTTGCCCTTCATACGTTTTAAGAGAGGAAGAAAAATAATGTTAAGAAAGAAATTTTTATCAACAATGATGACTTTATGGACTTTAGGAGCGTCAGGGGTGGCTGTGACTGCTTTTCACGCACAAGCTGGAACCATTACAGGAACAGTTGCTCGTGTTGCATCAGGTCAGGTATCTTTACGCACAGGCCCTGCGACAGCTTATAAAGTTATCGCAATGGTTCCAATGGGAGCAAAAGTGCAAATTTATGGCTGCCTATCCAATAAAACTTGGTGTTCTCTTGGTTATCATGGAAAAGTTGGTTGGGCATCTGCACGTTACGTCAATGTTAACAATGTTCCTACCATTGCTTTTAAAAAGATGCCAGCAAAATCAAAATCTATGGTAAAATCGCCAAAAGAAAAAGTAAAACAGGCTGTTTCCGACTTTAAAGCTCTTCCGGCGATTCAAAAAACACGGAAAAATATGCAAAAACTATACAGAACAGATATGATTATCGATTCTACAGGTGTTAAAAAAAGGGATGAACGAACAATTTTAAATCCGTCGCAAACAGCACAAGGCGTTTCTGTAAAGCACGTGAGTGCTTATAATCCCTCCTTTCCTGATAATGTCAATTACAAAAATTTTGAACGTAATGAAACGCGTTACCGTGTCGTGACCTATCCTGCTCGATAAGGGTAAAGTTAATTTCACAACCGGAATGACAAAAAGGATCAGCAGCATAAGCATTGTTTGCTTCATGCTGCTGATCCTATTGTACCGTAAAATGTCATTAAGGCGGCAATGCTTAACTTAAGGTGGCGAGGCATTCAAGGATATTCAAAGTAAAATTTGATAATACCTTGGATTACAGTTCTTTAGGATGGTGATATGAACCTTCAGCTGGGGAAGGTTATACTGAAGAGAAGCCGGACTTTTGACAGACCGGCTAGGGGTTCTTTGTCCTTTCGGACAGGGCGTTAATTTGCGGACTTAGGCTTTATCAAATTACGAGAAATGAGCAATTCAGCAATTTGAACGGCATTCAATGCTGCTCCTTTTCTTAAATTATCGGCGACAACCCAGAAAGCTAAACCATTTTCAACGGTGATATCTTCACGAACACGGCTAATAAAGGTATCATCTTCTCCGGTACCTTCATAAGGTGTGGTATAACCACCATCTTCGTGTTTATCGATAAGCTGACAGCCTGGTGCATCGCGGAGGAGCGCTTGTGCTTCAGATGCGCTTAGTGGTTTTTCAAATTCAACATGGACGGCTTCAGCATGACCGATAAAGACAGGGACCCGAACAGCAGTGGCTGTTAATTTAATTTTCGGATCGAGAATTTTCTTCGTCTCAACCGTCATTTTCCATTCTTCTTTTGTATAACCATCTTCCATGAAAACATCGATATGAGGAATGACATTAAAGGCAATGCGTTTAGTGAATTTTTTTGATGTAATTGGGTCTGCAACAAAAACTGCACGTGATTGTTCGAAAAGTTCGTCCATTCCTTCTTTACCAGCTCCAGAAACAGACTGATATGTAGAGACAACAACACGTTTAATGATTGCAGCATCATGGAGAGGTTTTAAAGCTAAGACCAGTTGAATTGTTGAACAATTAGGATTTGCTATAATATTACGCTTAGAAAAGGCATTTATAGCTTCGCCATTGACTTCAGGGACTATCAACGGAACATTGGCATCATAGCGCCACGTGGAGGAATTATCGATGACGACACAGCCGGCAGCAGCAATTTTAGGGGCGTATTCTTTGGAAATGCTCCCTCCCGCAGACATAAGACAAAAATCTGTGTCAGAAAAATCGTAAGTATCCAGTGCTTTTACTTTTAAAGTTTTATCTCCATAAGAAACTTCTTGTCCTAATGAGCGTCGTGATGCTAGAGGGACAATTTCATGCGCAGGAAAACCACGTTCTTCTAAAATTGTAAGCATTTCACGACCAACATTTCCGGTTGCGCCGACAATTGCAACTTTATAACTCATTTTCTATATACTCCTCATGTCTCTCCACGTTTATTCCCCGTGCTATACTCAGGAGAGAGTGAGTTGGTCAAGGAACATCATTAAATTATATTTTTGATTTTCAACAACTCAATTTTGTGCACACCAATCATCATCGTTAGCACAATAAATTGTTTTATTTCAAATGATACGTCTCTTTTAATCTTTCAGAATTGAAAAAATTGAATATTTTACGCTAAGCTATTATCTCTTTAGAAAACACTTTAATTAAGTGAATTCCTTATCTTCTGTCAATGTGTACCTTCACACTTTTGAATTTTTTAAAGATGGTATTACGTATCGCGTTGGTGGAATCTTTTTATACTTTATCTGTTAATTGTTGAATTATTTAATTTTCTCCCTATACCTTTAAAAGCGAAGCCTCCTATTACAGTCTGTAAACAGCTAGATTCTAGTGGCTTCCCATTTTTTACTTAAACTAAAGGCTCAACAAGCAGGCTTAAAAATATTTAAAAAGATATTGGGTATCTAAAAAACATTTGAATGTTTTAAGGTATGCGTGCTTCATGCCCTCATACCTTAAATGATAGAATTTATGGCACAACAGGATAAACTTAAGTATCCATATATAGATAAATTCTTATGAAAGTTATAAATATAGTTTTTCGTGTCTATTTTTAATTTATATTTCTTATTTTTACTTTAATCCTGTTATGCTATAAAATATCATTATTTGGAGTATGGTGGTATAAGATCTTTGATTTTTCTCAATATATTTAAGTATTTTTTTAGTGTGTGGGAATATTTTTAGGCTTGTTTGGAGAGCCTTTTTTAAGTAACTCATATGAGTGGAAAGTCGTTGAACACCCCCATATTTACGTTTAATAAAAGAGCAAGTTAGCACCATCATCCATTTTTTCAGCACACAATGTCGTTACAGCTCTTGGTTTGTGAGACGATTCAATAAGAGGTATGCCTTTTTGTACGTTTTTATTCACACGCCAACTTTGCTTGTAATGTGCCAACAGTGATTTTGATTGATTCAATATAGAACACGTTTGAAATGAAAGAATTTTACGATATTCGGAACACTTATTCAATATCAATAACGTTAGATTATCATTATAAATCAATGCACTATTTCTAAGTTAAACTCGTTAGAATTCGGATTATTTACAAATCAGATTAGATTAAGCATTTTCATTCTCATGCAGTGTGGGGAGACAGTCACAATTCTTGTCAATATTATTAAGGACTTTGATTATCTTTGCAATGAACTTATGAAAATAAGGGGTTATTTTTTTCATCAGAAATCAACTGCAAAATTGCTCTTTGTTTTTTGCGGGTCAGTATTCTGAAATTTTTTAAAAGTAAATATTCTGCTTTGCTTGCTATTCTGTCATCACAATGATAGAGGTTCTCTTCTTTTTTTGCGCTATCAGCATAAAAGAAGGAAACGGGAACATCTAATATATGAGCAATTTCCTGTAAACGTCTTGCACTTATGCGATTTAAGCCTTTTTCATACTTTTGGATTTGTTGGAATGTTACGCCTAAATGACTTCCTAATTGTTTTTGAGAAAACCCCATGACGTTTCTTCTGAAGCGAATTTTTTTGCCTAAAGAAATATCGTAAAAATGTAGATTTTTGGCTTTCACTTGATGTCCCCACCGGTTGCGAGCGCCCTCGCATTAGTATTCCGGGGTCTGG
>NZ_JBHIRW010000031.1:0-15030 GCF_042197445.1 Bartonella sp. AA1HLJMS
ATCAGAAGAAAATATTTCTTCTCTAATAGGACTTTTTATATGGTTACATCTTTTGGTAAAATTTTACGGAAACTTCGGGTTGATCATTCAGAACGCCTCTTAGATATGGCTAAGAAATTAGACATATCTGTATCATTTTTATCTGCTGTAGAAATTGGCAAAAAATCTGTTCCTGTAGAACTGGAAGAAAAGATCATAGAGCTTTATGGTTTAGATAAAGCAATGGCTTCTCTCTTAAAAAAAGAAGCCTATTCTTGTCGAAAAAGCATCATAATAAAACCTTCTACTCCGTTGCAACGTGAAACTGTTGTTGCGTTTATGAGACTTTTAGATGGCTTACATCAAGAAGCGTTAGCAGACTTCAAAGAAACATTAGAAACATTGTGCGAAGCGTGCTTTATAGAGAAATGTTAGAAAATCCTATTCCCTAACTTTTATCCACGTATCCCGTACTTTAAAAAAGATATATAAAATCAATTATCTATATAGATAAAAAGAGGTCTTGTTATTTCTAGCAATAAGAATAGCATTAATCAGTTAGTTTTTATAAACTTTAAAACATTGCGACAAAAAGAAAAAGTTTGACTCAGTAGATGGAGAATTGCGCTTTTCTCATATTCTAGAGGACGAACCTGAAGTGCTACGCTGGACTAAAGCCATGTCCCAGTTTTCTATAATAGACCACCAAGAAGGCCATACTTACGAACCATATTTTATTGTTGAAACAGAAAAAGCTACATATTTGTGCGAGATAAAGCGTGCTTCATATAAGTGTGATGTCTCTCTTTATTCGTTGAGATATCACTTATTTGTAGCATGAAGAGTAAATTTATTAAAATCATGATGAGAGGGAGATAGGAACTTTATAGGTGTATCATCATAGGATTAAGTCGTTTTGTTGAGAGCTATTTTTATTTCTGCTAAAAGGTTTTTGATATATTTAATTATTATTTCGTAATAGTGGATGTACTTTATTTTATGTGCAAGAAAGCTGATTGATTGTGTAAAATAGCGTTCAAAAATTACATTATTTTTATCCTGTTAAGGACATTTTTTCTAGTGAGGGTTTTGCAATTGCAATGCTCTTTTTCTCATTCTAAATTTTGGTTAGAAAAAGCGTATATAGGTGTTATTTTAAATTTAAGATATGCATCTTCCATTGTTGGTGTTACTGTTGTAAAAAATGATATTTTATTTGATACGCATAAGGTGTTACCAAGAAGATCGATGTATAGATAAAATTTAGATTGTTACAATATCTTGAAAAAACAATGGGTAAATAATTGATAATTGTGCTACGAAAGTTGTTAGATGGGCGTGTGTCAGCAATTCTTAATAAAAAGGTTTTTCTTGATAGTCGTTTTTTTTCAAAATACTGCTCTTTTTATGCAAATCTTATGTTGGTAAGCTATGCAGTTTTCGCCGGAACAGGATAATGCATTGAAGGCTGTTGCCGCGTGGTTGAAGGAAGGGCGTTTTCCTCTTTTTCGCCTTTTTGGCTATGCGGGGACGGGTAAGACGACGCTTGCACGCTATTTTGCAGAGACAGTTGATGGTTCTGTTCAATTTGCTGCTTTTACAGGGAAGGCGGCGCAGGTTTTGCGTTCTAAAGGTGCAAGCAATGCTTGTACGATTCATTCGCTAATTTATTGTCCGCGTGGAGAAGAGGAAGTTTCCGATGAAATAACAGGAA
Organism: Bartonella sp. AA1HLJMS; assembly: GCF_042197445.1. Lineage (NCBI taxonomy): Bacteria > Pseudomonadati > Pseudomonadota > Alphaproteobacteria > Hyphomicrobiales > Bartonellaceae > Bartonella > Bartonella sp. AA1HLJMS. The sequence continues at coordinate 1,694 of NZ_JBHIRW010000031.1, forward strand.
AAAAGTCTATTGCTCCAACATTTACGTTAAATCGAAGAAGTGCTGCTGCACAAGCTAAACTCATTATTGTTGATGAGTGCTCGATGGTAGATGAAAAATTGGCCCGTGATTTAATGAGTTTTCGAACGCCAATTCTTGTTCTTGGTGATCCAGGTCAATTGCCTCCTATATCAGGTGGAGGCTTTTTTTCTAATGGAGAACCAGATTTTCTTCTTTCAGAAATTCATCGGCAAGCGCGAGATAATCCGATTATACGTCTTGCTATGGATGTACGTGAAGGACGCGATATTGCTTATGGTGACTATGGAGAAGCGCGCGTTGTGACACGTAAAGAGGTCAATCAACAATTGGTTTTGGATGCTGATCAGGTCTTGGTAGGGGTTAATCGTACACGCCACCTTTATAATCAGCGTTTGCGTGTGTTAAAGGGATTTACAGCAGATTATCCACAAGCGGGAGATAAGCTGGTGTGTTTGCGAAATGATCCGATTAAAGGTTTGTTGAATGGCTCTTTATGGAAGGTGATGACTTCACAGAAGGAGACCGTTAAACCAAGTATTAATCTTCTTGTGAAACCAGAAGAAAGTGAGCGTGGGGTAGCAAAGATTAAACTTTTAAAAGCAGCGTTTGAAAACCCTGATCAAGAAATTTCATGGCAATTAAAAAAGCGATATGATGATTTTGATTATGGGTATGCATTAACGGTTCATAAGGCGCAAGGTTCTCAATGGAATAATGTCGTTTTGTTTGATGAAAGTTTTGCATTTCGTGATATGTATGCGCGCTGGCTTTATACGGGAATTACCCGCGCAGCAGAGCGTTTAACGATTGTTCGATAGAGAAAATATGTGTATCATCTCAGTTTCAGATGGAAAATGCCTTTTTTCTATCTTGTTACACACTATAAAAAATGGAAATGGGCATGGCGGTAAAACTTTCGGTTAATCTTAATGCTGTTGCTGTTTTGCGTAATCGACGTAATCTTCCGTGGCCAAGTATAACGAATATTGGGCATATAGCGCTTGCTGCTGGAGCAACAGGTTTGACGGTTCATCCGCGCCCTGATGAAAGGCATATTCGTTTTTCGGATTTGCCAGATATATACTGTTTAATAAAGAACACTTTTCCTACTGCTGAGTTTAATATTGAAGGTTATCCCAGTGATCAATTTTTGGATATCGCTGAAAATTATGCGGACCAGATTACCCTTGTTCCTGATGATCCAGATCAGTCAACGTCTGATCATGGGTGGAATTTTGCTCATGATGCAGAATTTTTAGCACCTATTATTCAGAATTTAAAAAAAAGAAAGATTCGTGTATCCCTTTTTGCTAATCCTGCTGTCGATGGTCTTGATATTGCTAAAGCAATGGGCGCTGATCGTGTGGAATTTTATACGGGACCTTATGGTGGTGCATTTCAGGATAAAACAAAACAAGATCAAGAGCTCAATAAACTTGTTTTAGCAGCAAGAAGAGCTAAAGAGTTGCAGTTAGGTATGAATGCTGGGCATGATCTGACACTTATGAACCTTCCTGCTCTGGTCAAAAGTATTCCTTGGCTTGATGAGGTTTCTATTGGCCATGGGCTTATTGCTGATGCATTAGAGTATGGAATGCATGATACTGTTCAGCGTTTTATCCGGTTATTATCGTAATCTTTGTTTCTCTATAAAATTGGGAAAAAATTTTTATAAAGCTTTATCAATTTATCTAAAAAACAATTTTATATATGTTGAGATAAATAGCACTATTAGCATACATTATAAAATATTCTATTTTCCTCTGTTTATTAGTAGCTTTCTATTTTTTGTGTTTTTTAGGGTATGAAATGCTTTTTTATTTGTACTATCCATTATGAGGAAGTTTTAAAATCTTCTTAATTATAATTTCTTTGAATGGAGAAGAAATAGGGTTTTGAAAGTATTTCCCTTATAAAGGAGTGCGTAGGATTTTAATGGATCAATACACAAATTTTCTTGATATTTGAGCGCATTTTTGGGTTATCTGTAAATAGTATAACGTAAAATCTCCTTATGAATAAGCTTAATGCAATAGGAGCTGTTAAATAGAATGATGATATCGACTTGTAGCTTTATGAAGTAAAGAGAGTGATGTGCAATAAATCTTACACTATTATAGGGAATTCTTGAAAAGGGCTTGAGCATATTAAAATTTTTTTATAAGGCGCCATAAATGGATAACATAATAGCCGTATGGGGGGCTTCTTCGTGTGAGAGGCGTGGATATTAAAGAACGTAAAAAGTAAAAACATCCTCTCTATTATTCTAAAGATATTGTTGTATATGCTTTTGAAGGTTGTATTAAAACAATACTTGTTATTTTGTAATTTTTCTTGCTATCCGTATTGATTTGGTTCATGTTAAAGATTGTATGTTGTATCTTAATTTTTAGAATATAGCGTTTTGTTGCACGATAAAAGAGTAGAATATTAGCTAAATTTTCTTTAGAAATCTTATTTTGTGTAATTATTGTTTTTGTAGAATAGCAGTTGAAGTTTATTTGGGGATCCGTATATGTTTTAGGAATGTTTGGGGACTACAGTTTTTTCTATGCAATATGTAAACTTTAAAATTATTCAATTGCTGTGTTCTTATAAGCGGTGTTTTTTGTCTTTATAAGTGTGTGATGCACTGTAGATAATGTTTCTTATTGAATAAAAATAATCTGAAATCCAGTTTAAATAGAGAAAGAAGGAATTTTTTATGCGTGTTTATTATGATCGTGATGCGGATGTTAATCTCATTAAAGGGAAAAAAGTAGCCATTGTTGGTTATGGTTCTCAAGGGCGTGCGCACGCTTTAAACTTGAAAGATTCTGGTGTTAAAAATGTGCAAATAGCTTTGCGTTCAGGGTCGGAAACAGTAAAAAAAGCCATGGCTGATGGTTTTGAAGTGGTGAGTGTTGCTGAAGCAGCAAAATGGGCAGATCTCATTATGATGGCAACACCAGATGAATTGCAAGCTGATATTTATAAGGAACATATTCATGATCATTTACACGATGGGGCAGCGATTGCTTTTGCGCATGGTTTGAGCATTCATTTTGGCTTGATTGAACCTAAAAAAAACGTTGATATTGTGATGATTGCTCCTAAAGGTCCAGGGCATACAGTTCGTCATGAATACCAACGGGGTTGTGGTGTTCCTTGCTTAATAGCGGTGGCGCAAGATGCTTCAGGGCATGCACATAATGTAGCATTATCTTATGCATGTGGACTTGGTGGTGGACGTGCAGGGGTGATTGAAACAACATTTAAAGAAGAGTGCGAAACTGATCTTTTTGGTGAACAAGCGGTTCTTTGTGGTGGTCTTGTTGAATTGATTCGAGCAGGTTATGAAACATTAACACAAGCAGGTTATGCACCGGAAATGGCTTATTTTGAGTGTTTGCATGAGGTTAAACTGATTGTTGATCTCATGTATGAAGGGGGCATTGCAAATATGAATTATTCGATTTCTAATACAGCTGAATGGGGTGAATATATGTCTGGTCCACGTGTGATTACGGATGAAACCAGAGCAGAAATGAAACGTATATTGAAAGATATTCAAACGGGTAAATTTACATCGAATTGGATTCAAGAATATAAAGCTGGTGCTGCTCATTTTAAAAGTATGCGGCGTTTAAATGATAATCATCCTATTGAAGAAGTGGGTAAAAAACTTCGTTCTATGATGCCTTGGATAAAATCGAATGCTTTGGTTGATAAAGAGCGTAATTGAAGATTCTACAGAGATATTTTGTCAATAGCTTTTATAATTTTATAGATAAATATAAAAAGGGTAACTTTAGTTACCCTTTTTATATTTTTTTTGTTTATATGTTTTTTGTAATATAAGCTTTATTTTTTAATTTTTTGCATAATTCTTTTTCCCAAAAAGAAAGTATACAATTCCTAAAAATATGAACCATGCTGGAGTGTATTTTAAAGCTATGGCAGTGTCAGCTTCTAATGACAATAAATAGATAATGAATGCAAAGAAAACAAGAAGCGCCCAACACATAACAACACCTCCTGGCATTTTATAAGGAGAGACAGTATGCTGGAGAGGACGATTGCGGCGATAGACGATATAGCTGATCAAAATGATAGACCATACAAATATAAACAAAGTTGCGGCAATTGTCGTAACAATTGTAAAAGCAGCTATGAGTGTTTGAGATAACGATACAACGGCATAACCAAATAAGATGCATATACATGAAAAGAATAATGCGTTGGCTGGAACGTGGTTACGAGAAAGTTTTCCTAAAAATTTAGGAGCACCTTTTTGTGTTGCTAGCCCATATATCATACGGCTGGTAGAAAAAATTCCACTATTTGCTGAAGAGGCGGCAGCTGTGAGGACAACAAAGTTCATCAAACCTGCAGCAGTTGGGATACCAATAAGTGCATACATTGTTACAAATGGGCTTTTTTCTGGACTGATTTGATCCCACGGCGTCACAGACATAATCACAAGAAGAGAGAATATATAAAAGAATACAATGCGGATTGGTATTGAATTAACAGCCTGTGGTAAAGCTTTTTGAGGCTCTTTTACTTCAGCAGCAGCTGTTCCAGCGAGTTCAATGCCAACAAAAGCAAAAATAACAATTTGAAATCCAGCAAAAAAGCCTGTAATTCCTCGCGGAAAAATATTCCCACCGTTCCATATATGGCTAAGAGAAGCAACCGTGCCGTTTGGAGAGACAAAACCGGTAAAGATCATATAAAATCCTACAACGATTAGGACTAGAATTGCTACGATTTTGATAAAACCAAACCAAAACTCAAGTTCGCCAAATAGTTTTACGGCGACGAGGTTAAGAATTAAAAAGGACATAAGACCAATTATAACAGGAATCCACGGATTGAGCTCAGGCCACCAAAAGTGTGTATAAGTGACAATAGCAATAATTTCAGCAGTTCCAGTGACAATCCAACACAACCAATATGTCCAGCCGATAAAGAATCCGGCACATGGCCCTAGAAGATCGGTTGAGAAGTCAATAAAAGATCGGTATTGTGTATTAGAAAGCAATAACTCTCCCATAGCGCGCATGACAAAGTATAGAGCACAACCAATAATTGCATAAACGAGTAGAATTGAGGGGCCTGCTACACTGATTGTTTTTCCTGATCCCATGAAGAGACCTGTTCCAATCGCTCCACCAAGGGCTATAAGTTGTATGTGTCGGTTATGTAGTCCACGTTGCAATTTCTTCTTAGGTTTTTTTTCTAAATTTTGTTTGTTCATTTTTGGGGAGTTCTCCTTAGTTATTTTTAAATAAAAATTACCCTAAAAAAGGTAATTCCTTCTATCGGAACACGCTATGGTTAAGGAGTAAAGGAATTTTTTTCTATGACTATATGTGAATAAAGCAAAAAAATTATTAATTAATGGAATAATTATTTTATATATAAAAAACAAAAGATAAATTGTATTATATTTTTTTTATTTTTTATGTTTTATACATAAGTAATATATATAATGTATAATATAATTTATATTATATATTATTATTATATGTATATAAATAATAATTTATATTTATGTATATTTGTTTATAGTAATTTTTATATAAATATCTTTATATTTAAAATTATTTATTTATATATATTGTTATCTATATAAAAATATAAATAAAATTGTAAACTTATTAAATATAAAACTTTGTATATAAATAAAATAATTTTAAATATTTAAACTATTATTTGAAACATTAAAAAATTTATTTTAAATTTACATTTAAGTATTAATATTTAAAATTTATTACAAATAGAAAAATATTTTCATAGAATCTTTTTTTATTGCAGATAGCTATTAAGATATATTCTGTTTAGAGCTATATTTTTAATTTTGATAAAAAATTGAATATAAATTTTTTTGGGGGGGAAAGTTTTAGATAAATCTCATGTTTTATTAGTAAACAATGTCAGTGAAGTTTATAGAGAATTTTTTACAGAATAGCTCGTTTCTTATCCTATTGTGCAGTAAAATACTGTTGTGTAGAGTAGTGATATAAAGCATATAACATTTTACGCATTAAGTATTTTTAGAATGGGTGGTGAGTGTTCAGGGCAGGGCTAGCCCATAGAGCCTTATGTAGGTGAACCATATAAATGATCAGCAGCATTCCCCCTTAATAAGCCGGATTGTTTACAAACCGGTGCCGGTAGGAATCGTCGTTTTTTGATGTTTGGGGAGGAGGTTAAGTAGAAAAAGGGTAACTAAAATTACCCTTTTTTGAGATGTTTTTATGTATAGACTTTATTTGTTACCTTGAGTTATTTTTTTCTTTACAAACATAAAATACATTATACCTAAGAAAACAAACCAGAATATACTATATTTTAAGGCTAGTAGAGTATCAGCTTCTAATGTCAACAAATAGAGCATGAAAACAAAGAAAACTAAAATTATCCCACACATGATAACACCTCCTGGCATTTTATAAATGGATTCAGCGTGTAGATGAGGGCGATTGCGACGATACACAATATAGCTAATCAAAATTACAGACCATACGAATAAAAATGCAATAGCTGAAATGCTTGTCACAATTGTAAAAGCACTTATGAGGCTTGGAGAGAGTGAGGCAATTGTATACCCTATTAAAATACATAAACAGGAAAAGAATAGAGCATTGGCTGGAACATGGTATCTGGAAAGTTTACCTAAAATTGGAGGGGCACCTTTTTGTGTTGCAAGTCCATATATCATACGGCTGGTAGAAAAAATACCACTATTTGCTGAAGAGGCAGCTGAGGTGATAACGACAAAGTTTACCAAGCCAGCAGCTATCGGAATGCCTGCAAGCCAAAACATCGAGACAAAGGGGCTTTTATCTGGAACAATTTGATCCCAAGGTGTGACAGACATAATTACAGCGAGAGAAAAAATGTAAAAGAGTACAATACGGACCGGTATTGCATTAATTGCTTTGGGGAGCACTTTTTTAGGTTCTTTTACTTCAGCAGCGGTTGTTCCAGCAATTTCTATACCAACAAAAGAAAAAATAGCAATTTGAAATCCAGCAAAAAAACCTGTTATTCCTCGCGGAAAGATATTGCCATCGTTCCATACGTGATTGAGAGAAGCAACCGTACCATTGGGAGAGGTAAAGCCCGTAACGATCATATAAAATCCCACAACAATTAATGCTAAAATTGCGACGACTTTGATAAGACCAAACCAGAATTCAAGTTCACCGAATAGTTTTACGGCAAAGAGGTTAAAGATTAAAAAGACGCTAATGCAGGTAAAAACGGTAAACCATGGATTGAGTGTTGGCCACCAAAAGTTCATATAAGTGATGATGGCAATAATGTCAGCAGCTCCAGTTACAACCCAGCTCAACCAATAGCTCCAGCCAACAAAGAAAGCGATTCCCGGTCCTAGCATATCGGTTGAAAAATCAATAAGAGATCGGTATTGTGAATTAGAAAGCAACAATTCTCCCATAGCACGCATGACAAAGTATAGAGCAAAACCGATAATAGCATAAACGAGTATGATGGAAGGACCTGCTACACTAATTGTTTTTCCTGCCCCCATGAAGAGACCTGTTCCAATAGCACCACCAATGGCTATAAGTTGTACATGTCGGTTGTGTAGTCCACGCTGTAACTTATTCTGAGAATTATCTTTTAAATTTTGTTTGTAGCTCATTTTTTGGGGGTTCCCTTTAATTATTTTGAGATTAAATTACACTAAAAAAGCATTATTTTGTATCGAAGCATGATATAAATGAGGTGTAAAGGAAAAAAACGTTTTTTATGATTTTGTGTGGATAAAGAAAAGAATATGTTTTAGGAATATGCTTTTGAAAAAAGAGAATGTTGTCCTCTTAAATAACGTAACAGATATTTGAATGGGGAGCTTTTTATTGTTATGAATAACAAATTAATTGTTCATTAAAAGACGTGGGGCTTTTAAAATTATTTCAGAAAGTTGTCAGGAGTTTTTATAATTTTTTGAAACTTATTATTTGTAATCAGTGCATTATTTATTATTATTCATAATGGTGAGAGTTTACTTTTTGCTCAAATAGCACTCGAGAGTTCTCATCTTAGTTTAAGAAACAATTTTTAATGGAAAATTAAAATGATTTTTAAATCATTTTTTTGTTTGTATGGTGCTATCATAAATCAAAAAGTTACTTTTGTTTCATAAACGAAAAGAGGAATATCATAGCTTATTTTTTTAAAGTGATGAATAAGGATTTTGTTTAGATATTGGTAACATTTTATAAAATATTGCGAGAAACTCACATTGTTTACACAAACGTCCTTGAGAGTATGATAAAGAAATGCAACGTAATTCAGTTATATAAAGAAAAAAAGAACTGGGGATTGTATAAGCTCTGTTAGAGATCTCACTATTCATAGTGAGAGACAGAATCAGGAAAAGATTGCTCTATTAACTTTACAATTTGTTATCAAAGATAAAACTATCCAAAGAAAATGAAAAAAGAAAACAGAGATAAAACTGTTCCTGTCGCAATGTTAATCGAGCCTTTTACCCGCTGCTTGTTTAAGGCGGTACTGGCAAATGATATAAAAATGGTCATTAAAGTAAACCATGCAAAGATGTTGAAAGAATGTATTGTGACAAGTTCAAAACCTTTTTTAATGCTACCTCCAGAAGCTAAGAATTTTGGAAAAGCTGCTATGTAAAATATAGATACTTTGGGGTTTAGTATTTGTGTCAGAAAACCGTCCATATAGCTGGTTAAAAGCTTTGTTTCACTCGTAGCATGCTTTTCATTCGTTGAACTTCTTTCTTTTGAATTTAAGCTGTGTATTCCAGATTTAATTGATTTAAAGCCCATGTATAATAAATAGCTGCCACCCATGAGTTTTACTAAAAAAAACAGCGTTTTGTTGTTGAGAATGAGCGCTGATACACCTAGTATGGAAAATGCCCCATGCACATATGTTGCTGTACACAATCCTAAAACGTTTACAAATGCGTTCTTTCTTCCCAATCTCGTTGCATTATCGATGATAAGGGACATATTCGGCCCCGGTGAGATGACTAAAAAAAATGAAACAATGAAAAAGGTCAGTATTTGATGATTCATTTTACTTTTAGCTCTGAAATTAATTGATTTTCGAGATACAATTCTATTCTGTCAAACTGAGAAAGTTTTCCGACACCCTGTGGAGTGCCTGTGTATATGAGATCACCACGTCTTAGCTGAATGTAGTGACTTAAAAATGAGATTATCTTCTCAAAGCTAAAGATCATATTTTTCGTATTGCCAACTTGTCTTGTTTCGCCATTCAACTTCATTGCAAAGGTTATTGGGTTGTTTATTTTTTCTTTGTTTATGAAGTCAGAGACGTATGCAGCGCCTTTAAATCCTTTCGATAAAAGCCAAGGAAGCTTTTTTTCTTTCAGTTTTGTTTGCAAATCCCGCGCGGTGAGATCAAGACCTATTGCTACGGCATCATAGCATTCTTCTGCTTCTTCCTCCATGATCATGAAAGCGTCCTTTGAGATTTTGAGTACAATTTCGGTTTCAAAATGTATTTCTTTGGAAAAATTAGGGAGATAAATTTCATTGCCTAAAACGAGTGAACTTTTTGGCTTGCTAAAGATAACGGGTTCATCTTCAACAACATTACCTAGTTCATGAACATGTTCAACATAATTGTATCCAACACAGTAGATGTCATTTATCATGGGAGCCCTCCAAATTTTTCATTTTCTCTTTGTATAGGCAAGAGAAAACTTTGCAAACAACATTTTTTCTTATATCGCGTTTTGCGTTTTCTGGAAAAGAAGCATTATGTGGGTTAATGACTAACCACGATGACAGCCCTTCGCATTATCCTCTTTTGAAGAGTGCTCAATCTTATAGTCTTTGAGATTATTTTCATTTTGATTGCTAATCTCCTGAAATTACTTTATTACTTAAAGAGTGATTTTGCTCGTCTACGCAGCGATTAGTAGGGTCTGAAAGCCCTAAAGTTCGATCATAAATGAGCCTACTCTGTGGGTGTCTCAGAATTATGGATATTTTTCTATGTCTAGGTGCTATGAGCACTAAAAGTAAAAATCTGGTTCGTATTCAATCCTTTCAGGCTCTCGGAATACTAATGCGAGGGTGCTCGCAACCGGCGGGGGACTTGAAAGTGAAAAGCAAAAAGCCACATTTTAACGACATTTCTATAGGCAAAAAATCGCTTTCAAAAAAAATGCTGGGAATGTCGTAAAAGCAATTAGGGCACCAATTAGGGATAACTTTTCAACAAATCCAAAAGTATGAGAAAGTCTGTGATGGTTAAAAAGAAGCAGACCGTGGCAAACTTATTATGGCATTTGGAACGGAGAAGATTTTTACCAGCTTTAAGATAGCACAACAAATAGCCGGAACTGGAGAGCGTGTTTTGTTTCTCGTGCCTTTTCTGGCTTTGATGTCACAAACGATAAGAGAATGGACACGCTATATAGAAGTACTGTTTCATTCCTTTGTGGTGTATTCTGATACATAAGTTGGCAAGAGTCGTAAAACAAAGATGCTGTTGTCGAACTCGATGTCTCAGATCTTGGCTCTATCAGCTACCAACTGATGTTCAAAAGCTTTGAAAAAAACAAATAAAGTCTTAGCGAATGCAATGACCGTGGTGTTTTCTACTTACCAATTAATCCAAGTGATTGCGGATGCGCAAGAGAAATACGGTTTATCAGAATTTGATCTGATCATTTGTGAAGCGGTGCAGGTTAAGGCAGATAAGGTAGAACCTTTGGTTGTAGAAGCCAAGGAAGTAGCTGAGACTGCGAAGATAACAGCGGAAGAAGCGATAAATGTTGCGGAGCAAGCAAAAGAAGAGGCTGATACGACAAAGTAAGGGCTTGGAGAGGTCAAGAGTTCATTAGACACGGTGACAGCAACGACAAATTCTGCGAATACAGCCGCCTCTGAGGCAAAAATGTTAGCGGAAGAAGCGAAGAGTGCATTGACAGAAGTTCAAGAGAAGGCACAGAGGAACAGTGACAGTCTTTCTGAACTTCAAAGTAAGGTAGGTTCTCTTTCCACTAATTTTTTAGAGAATGTGCGTTTTCATCAACCTGACAGAATTCTGGAAGCCGATCCGAAAAATAGAAAAGGTGTTGTGATCAATGACGGGGCATGTTTTCGCTTTTATCATGGTGGAGAGAATGGGGATAGGTCCATCTTTTACCGCGTTCTAGGGCGTGGAAGGATGACTTTTGACGAAGATCTTGAAGCAGGAAAGGATTATTATATATATCTCATCTTAAAAGATCAGACGAATGAGCTATCCTTTGAGCTTTCGCAAAATCCGACGGCTCCTGATGGCTATACAAAGGATAATTCTGAAAAGATCGGTGGATTTCATACGCTATGTGCGGATGTTGGTGAGATCGAAGGTCATCTCTTATCGGTCATATAAGATGTAATACTAAAAAACACAATAAAGTCAATAGTTGGAGTGTAATTCTTTTATAAGAATCCACACTTTTATGCATGATTCATTTGACTATTTTTTATATAAGATTGCCATGTATAAATAGACCATAAAAAGCAAATCATCATGTAAATGTTATAACGCATGTGTCATTCAAATGAAAAGCAGATATCATTCATAACAGTTTATAAATTTATGATACGTTTTTATCACAGCACAAATTACATTGTTTTAAAATTTAATTGTTTGGAATTATCGATAACATACGTTTAAAGATCACATCTTGTTTTAAAGATTGGATTGTTATCACATGATAAAAACATAAAATTACACTTCTCAAAATTGAGAAGCGTAAAATAGAAAGCTGTTATAACAGCATCATCATAACACCGAACATTTTAAAGATTACATAAAAGGATTTAAAGACAAGATCGCTTTTAAAAACGCTTTCTAAAAATTTAGAAACGATAAGTAAGCAGCATAAATATAGTATCATCACAACAGCTATGCTAATTTTTAAAAACGAAACTGTATTCACTTCCACAAAAAAATGGAAACGAACAATGCAATAGCAGTAGAATACTATCTACTTAGACATGGTACTAAAAAATGTTTTAAAAGTTACCGTTTAAAAGCACAGAGCCCAAATATGGACTGAGTGATTTACTCACCCCAAAATTGGGGGCAGCTATTGAGACAAAGATAAGCAAGCAAAATTCAAAAATATTTTAACATCATAAGGCATGGGATTTTACTTAATTTTGCTAGCCAAATATAGAGCAATTAATTGCAAAGAAGTTACATTTGAGTGCAAAATGAAAATACGCTTATGAAAGCTTTTCTAAATGCATGTTTAAACGTTTGAAACTGATGTTTATAACAGTTTTTAAAGCCTTGCGTTTGATAAAATCAGTTGTTTATTGTCTTATGAGAGATTGTTTTGAAAACCAACGCTCGTAAATGTAAAAAGCGGGTTTTGATAAAGCTACCAAGCATTTTGATAATGTGCTTTATTTTTTAAAGATAAAGACGTTATGATTGATACGTTTGATAGCCATAAAAGCGTTTATAGGCTCTCTCATTCAAATGAGTGATTAAAGATCATACGCAACATTTACATTTCTTTTGATAAGTTTTATATCTCTCATAAAGCACTTGTAATATGATACGTTTTGTATATATGCACTGATTACTCCATTGTGGATGATTCATTTTAATCAATAAAAAATGCTATTTGAAAGCCGCGTCATATCACTTGGCGCGGCTTTTTTTTATTTTACTCTCTCTTTTATGATATGTTTATAGCAATGCGTTTTATATGCGTTTATACACCATAAAAAAGGCACGCCCCCCATATCTATTTTTATTCTGTTTTATCAGTTATATTGACAACATTATCCCTTTCATACACCTCACAATTTTTTGGAACGACACTTACTTTACTTTGACTGTTTAATTTTGCATTGCCATAGGCTTTACCCCAGACCTTGGCATGATAGGAAACCTTGGCATTGCCATAAACCCACGCATTATCATACACCCAGAAATTGCCATCATGGGATAAGTTACTTTCCTTTTCGATATAGCCCTCCCAGATCACCTACTTTGACATCATCAAAGTCTTTTAAAGCTTTAATGCGATAAAGGTTTGTAATTTTCTTAGTAATTCTATCTTTAATTTGTTTGATTTCATTTGTTAATTGGTATTTTTTGCACATAAAGATACCCTCACAATCTAATATGATAAACGTTTGCTAAAATTTGGAAGAGGAGCGCCCCCGCCACGCCTGTACTTTCATTTACACCGCTTTATTGATTAGACCCAGACAATCTCTAATTCACCATAAGGAGAGAGACGTTCAGTATAGGTTTTTATTTTAGTAGACCCGCCG
>NZ_JBHIRW010000032.1:0-14028 GCF_042197445.1 Bartonella sp. AA1HLJMS
CAAAAAAACTCAATAGAATCAAGATTCACCTATTCCCCCATATTAGACATAACTATTTTATTTTACTTGCTTTTTATTTGCCTTGCACGGACACTATTATGAAATGGGCTTGGGTGCTTTGGGAGATGTTTCTTAAAAAAACATATGAATTTTAAACAACAAGCATATTCTTTTTTACGGCATTCTATTTTACCCGAAGAACGTACCTATGAAAAGGACGACTAAACAAAAGCATGAAGCAATCTACAGGTTATAATGACCAAATATTCAAGCTTTATTCTGCATCGCCTAACTCAGCATCAAGAAACTGATGCAAATCTACAATGTAATAACGTTGTAATGCATTATCTACACTGCTTTGTGCTTTTGCCTGCCATGCTTCTTGAGCGGATTGATAATCTGAGAAAATACCAACCACATCTAAATCATCAGGATTCTTAAATTGATTACTGTTAAGATTTTTTAATTCCCCACCAAATACAAGATGTAAATATTGTTTTTTTTCTTTGGTTTCAGTCATATGTGCCTCCATATCATTTAGATTATCTTAGCGCGCTTTTACGTGATTAAACTAACTTTGTTTGACGAACAACATCTATCATATCTTGACAGCAATTATTTTTACCAGCAATTAAAAGTCCATACTGGTAAGGTTCAATTCCATAAGATAGTAAAGGGGCATCAAGCGATAAAAAACACCCTCCACACTCCTGCAAAATAAGATCAGCAGCGGCAATATCCCATTCATGACAATTTGGACGAACTAATACGATATCAATTTCATCTTGAGCAACAAGAACAATACGATAAGCAAGAGAAGGAAGATAATGGTAAAGACTGACTTGATTGAGAAAATCATCTGGTAATTTTTGTGCGAGCGATTTATCAAGTGAAATTTTATATTTTCGATGAACCTCAAAGGCTAAACGAGGAAGTTTTATCCCATTTAATGTTGCCCCTCCACCTGTTACAGCTGTATAAACATCTCCTTGAGCCGGACATTGTAGAACGCCCACAATAGGACGCCCATTCTCAATAATGGCAACCGAAATACACCAATAAGGATTGCCAGAAAGAAAACCACGCGTTCCATCAATAGGATCAACAACAAAAGAGCGCTCATAATAATCTTGTTTTTCTCGATTATCTTTTGTTTCTTCTGAAATCCATCCATAATTTGGACGAGCTCCAAGAAGCCTCTCTTTCAAGAAATGATCAACAGCAAAATCTGCTTCACTAACTGGGGAATTACCTTCTTTAATCCAGACATCCAACGTGCATCCAAAATACCGCATTGCTAAATCTCCTGCCTCTCGACAAACATCACGCAAAAGATTTAAATCAGAAGAATGATGCGTGTTATTTTCCTGCAAGTGTCATACCTTCAATTAACAATGTTGGAGCAGCTGTACTATAACGCCGATCAATATCATTGGCAGGTGTTAAATGTGCTAACATATGAAGCAAATCAGAACCTAGCGTTACTTCACTTACCGGATAAGCAATTTCACCATTTTCAATCCAAAAACCGGAAGCCCCACGACTATACTGACCAGTAATAAAATCAATGCCATGACCGAATAATTCGGTCACATAAAATCCATTTCGCAAATCTTTTATCATATCGCAAGGCGATACTAAACTCGGTTCAATAGCAAAATTTGTACTGGTCGGCTGCACTAATGATGCCGAACGCATACCGTGTCCATTTGTTTTAAGTCCCAATTCACGTGCTGTAGATGATGAAAGAAGCCAATTTTTTAAAATACCATTTTCAATAATATTGAGTGTTTGCCCCTCTACCCCTTCTCCATCAAAAGGATGAGAAGCATTTCCACGTAATCGCAAAGGTTGATCGGTTACATTAACATTAGGCTTCATCACTTCCTTGCCTAGGAAATTCTGTAAAAGACTCGTTTTTCGAACCACAGAGGCTCCATTGACCATAGATGCGATATGCCCTGCAATTCCACGAGCCGTACGCGGATTAAAAATAACATCAACGCTCCCAGTCGCCGCACGAACTGCACCCAAACGTCGAACAGCACCAAGCCCTGCATTCTTTCCCACAGTTTCTGCTGCCTCTAAATCAGAAAAATGTAAGGCTGTTGTATAATCATAATCCCGCTCCATCTGTGTTCCTTCACCTGCAAGAGCACTACAAGAACGTGAAAAACAACTTGAGCGATAGGCTCCACAAAAACCATCGCTGGTCACAAGAATAAACCCACTACGGCCATAAGCTGTTGCAGCGCCACCAGAATTGCTTACACCTTTAACATCAAGAGCTACTGCCTCCGTTTTTAAAGCATCTTCTGTTAAAAAATGACTGCTGGGTACAAAATCATCAAAAAGATCAAGATCTTTAGGATACTTAACCAAACACTCTTTATCTGCCAAACCTTCAAATAAACTATCGGGAGAAGCTTTAGCCATCGCAACAGCACGTTCCGCAAGTTCTTGCGGATAAGATCCTAAATTAGCAGAAACACTTGCTACTTTTTTTCCAACAAAAACCCTTAGAGTAAAATCATTGCTCTCTGCTGCTTCTGTCGATTCGACTTTCCCAAAACGAACTGATACACTGGTAGAATGAGCATGAACAATAACAGCATCAGCAGCATCTGCCCCAGAACGCTTTGCTGCTTCAACCAGCGAAACAGCTTTCTCAATCTGGTTTTTGTCAGTCATTATAGACTCCCTAAAATATTTTATTATTTACATTGATAAGCATTCTGACAAATTTATACAAATCAGAATATAACTCTTGTGTATTGATTCATAAGATTATGCACATTCATGCATTCTTTTTTTTTAATGCATTAAATCATTTCCCTTTTAGCTTCTTTATGAAAAAACGTAATATGCCGTAAAATCTCTTTAGTTTCAAGATTTCTCATGGGCCCTTATCATTTTAGGAGCCAAATCTCCACTGACAATCAAATCAACAGAACAATTGGCAATTAACAAAAGTCTTAGCTATAACACTTGAATTTAAGCCAAAATCCTCAAAAATTCGAAAAGCATAAAATGATCTAAATCACAGGTCTTCCTTCCTCTGGGTAGTAAAAAACTTACCTCATATCTTTCCTATAGCATTCTTTTATTTCCAAGCAAGAATCAAGAAAATGCCTTATATTTGTATACACTTCTTTGCTTCTATAAACTCTCTCATAATGAGACGGCACTCTTGTAAATGAAACAAAACTTAAACAGAGTAAAAAATATTTCCTTCCATTATGGTTTCAACAAAATGAGCAGTCATAAACTTCTTTACCCTAATGGACGTAATATCATAAAGAACTCATTTTTATATTTAAAAGTAATCAAGAAATTATCTTGTAATCTTTCAATAAAATTAACAGTTTGATTTATACTTATAATTTATTGTTTTGTAATTTGTATAAAAAAGCCTAATATCATAAAATTCTCTCTGTTTCGAACCTATTCATGTTGAGTCAATCACAACTATTTGCGAGCAAATCATAAGTAAGGAGCGTATGAATGAAAACCATTTAAGAAGAAATCAAAATATCTCTTATGAAGGTTTTAAATGCAAAAGCTATCGCAACATTAGAAACCAGCAAATATCATGACAATATGGACCTACATCATAAGAGAAGCAATGAGCTTCTGAAACTTTCTCATTTTCAACGAAGAGAGCATCTTATAAGCTTTTATATATAAAAAATTCAATGAATTTCATAAGATTTTTAGCGCAAAATTAATCCCGTAAGATGCTTTGACACGATTTCAACAGCTAACTAAAACCAAATCATAGCTCATCAATTTGCTATATACTCATAACTGATTTCATTCTAACAAGGCTAAGAGTTCTGCACCTTTTAAAGGTATTAACTTCTTTATAAATGTACCCCCTTACAAAATGCTTTTGTTTTCAGTAAGAGCACGTCTACTCATTTCAATCATTGCATCCCGAAGATGTAACTTAATTTTTGATCCAATAATCATTCCAAATAAAGGAGCAAGTAAACCAGACATGATTACAGTATGACGAATTTTGTTATTTGAAGAACCAGTTTTTGTTGAACAAATATATTCATGATTAAAACTCATACGTGTAAAAGGAAGTTTAGCATAATCAGAAAAACAAACATTTTTTATAACTTTATCAAGCGTAAAAGTTACTGTAGGTCCCTTTTTAGGTTTCATGCGTCCTATAGCGCCTTCTTTGAAAGGACCAGAAAGTTCTACCCACTCAAGTTCACTATCCCAGCAAGGCCATGATGCCACATCTTCCCATATAGCCCAAATTTGCTCAGCACTTGCTTCTGTACTAATCTCTTCACTATATATCCAATTAAACACGACAATCTCCCCTTTTTTACAAATTACTTATCTTTAGTGATAAAGAATATTATAAAAAAGTACCCTTAAAGCTGCACAACGATAAGATACTTAATACTCTCAGATTTACTTACTATGTAATGATTAAATCAACAAGGGATACTACTAAACTAAACAGACAAATACTCAGGATAAATGAACAATATTTTCAATACTAAACAAAATATCTTTTTTAAATTTATACAATAACAAAAATAGAAGTTACGCATCATATAAGATATAAATGCAAACTGCACAGCTTAAAGCTTTCAACTGCTGATGAAATGTGATGATTAAGGTATAGCAGAAAAAAATTAAACAAAAAAGATCATAACTATTATCGAGGATATATATATCCTATTGGAGAAAAAACATCCTTCTGTAGTAAAGCTAATAAAAATTCATCAATTCCTTTAACATTAGAATCTTTTATTGATTTTCTACTTGACCTTTTAAAAACCATATAAAATGAAGAAAACTGTGTAAAAGCATTTTTTCATCCTATCGGATAAAAACAAGAACTTTCTCAAGATGTAAGCGATCGTAATTTATAGAGACGTATTGCTGTCTCACCATAAAAACGCTCATCGTCTAGATAAAAGACGTTAGGTAAATAAATCATTGTATCTTTCTTTTCTTCAAGTATGAAGAGTGTATCAGCTTTTGCCCACCCTCCTCGCAAAGCTTCTACAAAAGCACGTTCACCTAAACAACGGCCATAGGGAGGATCAGCGCAGATAACATCAAATGGCAGCATTGTGCCAATATTGCCAAGTTTGGTCGCATCACGACGCAAAATCCGTCCTATCGACTGTAATTCAAAGGCTTCTATATTTTTTTGAATTACCCCACGCCCCTCAACCGAGTTTTCAACAAAAACAGCAGCCTTTGCTCCACGTGAAAGTGCTTCGATGCCTAAAGCACCAGTCCCAGCAAAAAGATCAAGAATGCGTTTATTGGTCCAAAATTGTTCTTCACGGCTAGAAAGAATATTAAAAAGGCTTTCACGTGTACGATCACTCGTTGGGCGAATCGACTGATTAACAGGCGAAAACAAAATACGCCCAGCAAATTTACCGCCTATGATCCGCACGTGGACCTCCAAATCGCTTCGAAGTTTTTGCACCGTCCCTATGTGGTTTAGATTTTTTCATAGCACCACCAAACGATTTTACCTTTTTCTTTCTCTCAAAAGAATGCTCATCATGACCACCTTTTATCATTTTCTCTTTATCCTTTAAAAAGCGATCTTTCTTACCAAAGGGATGCGTCTCTTCATAAGATATTTTGCCATGTTTTTGAACAAAACTTTCCCTCTTCTCTTTGTATGACGGATTTTCTTTTAGTTTTTCCTTGCTTCGATGAAATGATTTTCTACCATCCAAATCGCTCTTATGACCATGCGATTTCTCCTCACTATAAGAAGGCTTTCTACGTGCACTTTGCGGACGTGCACCAGGAGCCATCCAAACATTAGCACGGCGAGAACGCGGTAGAAAACGCTCTGCTTTTCCTTCTTCACTTTTCTCCTTCTTTACATTCTCATGAGACTTTGTACTTAATCGTGCGCGACTATGTTCAACAGAACCATCTCTTGGTCGGCGTCGTATTGCCCTTTCACTTGAGAAAACCCAACCATCATTTGCAATAGAAAGATCTTTCTGGCTTTGCTTTTCTGCAACAACTGCAGAATTTGAAAATGGCTTAAGAATAGGAGCATCAAAATCTGCATTGGCTTGCATAATCAAACGCTCCCCCAACTGATCTCGTAACATCCGCCCTTTTAACTCTTGCACGGCTCCTTCTTCTAAATCAGAGAGATGAAATGGACCATAAGATACACGTATTAATCGATTAACTGATAATCCCAATGCCCCTAAAACATTCTTTATTTCACGATTTTTTCCTTCTCGCAAAGCGACAGAAAGCCATACATTCGACCCTTGTTCGCGTTCAATTGATGCTTCAATCGAACCATAAAAAATACCATTAATCGCAATACCATTTTTAAGGTTATCCAACGCGCTCTGCCTTACTCTTCCATGAGCACGTACACGATATTTGCGGACCCACCCCGTTACAGGAAGCTCTAATACACGCGCTAAGCCACCATCATTGGTTAAAAGCAAAAGCCCTTCCGTGTTAATGTCAAGCCTTCCAACAGAAAGAACACGCGGCATTCCTTTTGGTAAATTACTAAATACTGTAGGTCTGCCTTCAGGATCACGGTTCGTGGTGACAAGACCTGCTGGCTTATGGTAAAGCCATAAACGTGTTCGTTCTATAGGAGGTAAAGGTTTGCCATCAACTTTAATAACATCAGAGCGGCTAACATTAAAAGCAGGCGTTGTCACGACTTTACCATTCACAGAAATACGACCTGCAACAATCATCATTTCTGCATCTCGACGCGAAGCAATACCAGCACGCGCTAACCTTTTAGCAATTCGTTCACTCTCATTATTTTCATTCATTTGCGTTTCAAACCAATCTTTGCAAGTATGCTCAGAAAATTATTCACATGCACCATACCGCTTATCCTGAAAAATGAAGTAGCATAATCATTTATCATTTTCTATACTTTAACGACAATAATATATCTGCCGACTTGCAAGTTTGTTTTAAACTCTTAAAAAAATAGAGGTCTTCTTTTCATTATAAAAGCATAATAAATTATTCATTCCATAGCATTCCTTATCGAGATAACCTTTAGATTTTCTATACCTTCAGTAGAAAGAATATTATGACTTTGACGCCCATGGAAATAGCCCTTTTAAAAGCACAAGAGGCTGCAAAAACAGATGAAGTTCCCGTAGGTGCTGTCATTACACGTGGAAAAGCTATCATTGCACGCGCTGGTAACTTTATAAAATCTGCATATGACCCTACAGGACACGCAGAAATACGCGCAATCCGTATGGCTTGCAAAACATTGCAAAGCGAAAGGCTTCCTGATTGCGATCTTTATGTAACACTTGAGCCTTGTGCTATGTGTGCCGCTGCCATTTCATTTGCACGCATACGACGTCTCTATTACGCAACAAATGATCCCAAAGGGGGTGCTATAGAGAATGGTCCACGTTTTTATCAGCAACCAACCTGTCATCACAAACCTGAGATTTATTCTGGTTTT
The DNA here is from genome assembly GCF_042197445.1 of Bartonella sp. AA1HLJMS. NCBI lineage: Bacteria > Pseudomonadati > Pseudomonadota > Alphaproteobacteria > Hyphomicrobiales > Bartonellaceae > Bartonella > Bartonella sp. AA1HLJMS. The sequence goes on from NZ_JBHIRW010000032.1 coordinate 7,481, forward strand.
AAAGAAAAAGAAGCTGCTCAATTACTTAAAGATTTTTTTGTACAAAAGCGATACTAAAAACAATTCTTCTTCCATAACTTTCACTCTTTAAAACTATCCTACTTCTCAAAAAAGACTGTTAATTCTTTTGCCATATATATAGCAAAAGCTATTTCGAAGCATTTTTTCTCTCTTTTAATTCTGCATATTGTTTCTATTAGATGATACATTCATTCAAAAGAATAATTCATTATTTTGTATATAAAATATAAAGTCCAAAATATCGTAGACATACTCTCATTTCAAATTACATTGAAACAGTAAAAATCACTTTCTTGCACATCATAAGCGGAATTATCGTCTGGATAAAGAACATTTTAGAAAAGACTAAAAATGTCTCTTATGAAAGCTCTCAAATGCAAGAATTATCGCAACATTGGAGTTTGAAAAATAAAATGATAGTATCAGTTTCCTCCTTCCTAAGCATAAAGATATTGGAGCACAATAGATTTTACGTTATACTATCCACATGAGCGATGTTGTAAAATGAGCTTGAGAAATGTTTCGTGTTAGGAAACGCATAAGGACTCTCTCGATGCTGTTGTCATATTGCTATTTCATGAGAATAACACCCCTCCTACAGCAGCATTATAACTGCGCGCGAATGAGAGCTTGGTATCATAAGTAATTAGAAAAATTCTTTACTTTAAATATTTTGTCTTTCCCCTATCGACCAATAGGTGCGGTTTTTGCCGGTTGGCGATAACTTAAAGGTGGTTCAGTGAGATAGCGACGGTATTTTGAACTTCCAACTTGTGCTCTCTGACGACGTAAATATTCCTGTCGTTGCTTCGCATTCAACTGTGAAGGGTTTGCTGAACCAGCGCCATTAACTGACGATCCTTTGTGAGGAAAAGGAGTATTTCCTTGGTGATTCTTCGATGCTGCCATTTCATTGACAGATCTATCTTGTTGTGGTACCGGCAAAAATCTGCGTGAACTAGGGCTTGGTATTACAAGTTTTGGATGAGGTTTCATAACAATTTGGCTGCTATTATTTTTTGGTGTTAATGAAGTAATATTAGCAACATCTTCAAAAAACTGTATCGAAACCGGTTTATTGGTACCATAGGTAGGAGCGGATAAATCGCATCCCGTTAAAACAAAGCACATCCCTAAAATTCCTATTGGAAATATTTTTATTTCACGTTTTCTCACTGCCTATTCCATTTCCTAAGTATATGGCTGATTAATATTCCCGTTATTTATGAGAGAACGGTCCATACACAAATTTCCCCCCTGCAGACAAAATAACGGAATTTACTTTGTACCACAAAAAACTATATTCATCAATATGAGAAATATACTTGCATTTCTTTCCTTTGATTTAAAATTTTAAATCTTACCAAGAATCTGTAGTTCCCGCAAAGCAGCTGCATCACGAGCAGATACATCCGGATAAGCTAAATCACTCCCAACATCTTGTGTATAACGCCATGATCGAGCACATTTTTTTCCTAATGCCCTCTTTGGATATACACCAACACCTTCAACATCATTCAAAGTAAAAGCATCGGAAGGTATCGTGTCCTGCGTAATTGTGAGTGCACTGGTAATACAGATCTCCGCCATATCCACATTTTCTAATGCCTCTCGTAAAACCAGATTGGAAATAAAAACAATAGGCGCAGCTTCCAAAGAGGATCCAATACGCTTATTAGCACGTTCAAGCTCTAAAGCACCTGTTACAACTTTACGGACCTGCCGAATCTTTTTCCAACGCTCAGCCAAAGATTGGTTTTGCCATTCTGCTGGTACAGAGCGAAATTGTTCGAAATGCACTGATTGGCTTTCTGGATAACGCTCTAACCAAGCTTCCTCCATCGTAAAAGGTAACATTGGAGCAAGCCATGTTACCATACGCTCAAAAATCTCACGGACAACCTGCAAGGAAGCCTTGCGTTTTTTTGATGAAGGTGCATCACAATAAAGAGAATCCTTGCGGATATCAAAATAAAATGCCGATAACTCAATGATTGAAAAATCCAATAATGCACGCATAATCTTTTTAAAATCAAATTCATCGTAAGCGCGATTAATCAACTGATCAAGTTCAAAAAGTCTATGCAATATAAATTTTTCAAGATCCGGCAGTGCACCATAAGATACTTCTTCTCCATCATCATGTGCTAAAGTTCCTAGCATCCAACGAATTGCATTGCGTAGTTTACGATATGAATCCACATTTGTTTGAAGTATTTTTTTGCCTAAACGCTGATCTTCCCAATAATCGGTTGTCATAACCCAGAGACGAAAAATATCAGCTCCAGATGTTTTAATGATTTCTTGCGGAACAACCGTATTGCCTAAAGATTTAGACATTTTCTTACCATTCTCATCCAAAGTAAAACCGTGTGTGATCACGGACTTATAGGGAGAACAAGCACGCGTACCACAGCTTTCCAAAAGAGAAGATTGGAACCATCCGCGATGTTGATCTGAACCTTCAAAATAAACATCAGCAGGCCATTTCAAATCAGCCCGATCTTCTAACACAAAGCTATGGCTTGCTCCAGAATCAAACCAAACATCCAAAATATCATAAACCTGTACCCAAGGCTCATGTGCACGCTCACCTAAAAAACGTTCACGTGCTCCTTCAGCAAACCATGCATCTGCCCCTTCTGCTTCAAAAGCCCGTAAAATACGCTCGTTCACACCTTCATCTTTTAGAATAACACCATCCTCATTCGCAAAAATACAAATAGGAACACCCCAAGAACGCTGACGAGAAAGAACCCAATCAGGACGATCTTCTATCATAGAAGCTAGGCGGTTTTGTCCAGAAGGCGGCACAAAACGCGTTTTTGAAACAGCTTCCAAAGCCCGACTACGTAAAGTTGAACCATCCCCAAAATCTTTATCCATTGAAATAAACCATTGTGGTGTATTGCGAAAAATAACGGGTTTTTTTGAACGCCAACTATGGGGATAGGAATGCTTTAAACGCCCCCGTGCAAACAATCGATCTGCTTTAATTAAAGCGTTAATGACCTCTTTATTGGCATCACCCATTTTTCCATTATCATCAATAACACGTGCAGGTCCTCCTTCACGATCTGGTCCTAAACCTGGAACATCTTTCGTATAGAACCCTGCATCATCAACAGGAAACGGTATAGATGAATCAATCCCCGCTTGTTCCAGTAAGGACTTATAATCATTCCAAATTTCAAAGTCCTCACGCCCATGGCTTGGTGCTGTATGGACAAAACCTGTACCAGCACTCTCTGTTACGTGCGAACCATCAAGCAATGGAATTTTAAAGTTATACCCCCCAGCCAAACCTTTGAGTGGATGAGAAAGAACAAGAGCTTTCAACTCTTCAGAAGAAATAACACGCAAACGCTTCAAAACAAGTTTGGCTTTTTCTCCACAACTCATCGCTAAAGGATCTGCAAAGAGAAGCTTTTCTCCCACTTGAGGACCAAAATCATTTTCAGCACTTTCAACTTCGTAAATACTATAAGAAATTTGCGAAGAATAACTCACTGCACGATTGCTTGGAATTGTCCACGGTGTTGTTGTCCAAATGACGACATGAGCACCATATAAATCATCAGAATTTGCTTCAAAAACAGGAAACTTAACCCAAAGCACCTCTGATTCATGATCATGATATTCAATCTCAGCCTCTGCCAAAGCCGTACGTTCCACAACAGACCACATCACTGGCTTGGAACCACGATAAATCTGATCTGACATAGCAAATTTTATCAATTCACTGGCAATGCGTGCTTCTGCATGAAAAGCCATTGTAGTATAAGGCGTGTTAAAATCTCCCACGACACCAAGGCGTTTAAATTCTTCACTTTGAATAGTTACCCAATGCTGTGCAAATTCACGGCATTCTTGACGAAACTCGTTAAGAGGTACCTCATCCTTATTTTTTCCTTGTGCTCGATATTTTTCTTCAATTTTCCATTCAATTGGAAGCCCATGGCAATCCCAACCAGGTACATAATTTGCATTAAAACCGCGCATTTGGAATGAACGGACAACCACATCCTTTAGAACTTTGTTTAAGGCATGCCCAATATGAATATGACCATTTGCATAAGGCGGACCATCATGAAGAATATAAAATGGACGATCTTTTGCTTGTTGGCGCAATTGCGCATAAAGCCCCATATCTTCCCAACGCGCCATCAATTCAAGCTCTTTTTGCGGAAGCCCTGCACGCATAGGAAAATTTGTCTGTGGGAGATAAAGAGTTTTTGAATAATCTATTGTTTCATTTTTCACAGTCATTGTGAAATATTCCTGTCCACTTTTACGATTTCATTTTTGCATAACTTCCCTGAACCCTGCAACTCTGGTTTTTATCTATAGGGAAAGCCGAGCTTATCATTCGTATTAAGCAGCGATCAGGAAAATATATCATCACAATCTATGGGCTTTATCATGAAATTCACAAGAAAAGAAATCAAAAATTGATCTTTTAAAAAATAAAGGCTCCACTAATAGTGGAGCCTTTTAGAAATTTACTCTTTTAAAAATTAGAATTTATAAGCTACACCAACACGGAAATCATTGGTTTTGTAGTTAACTTCAAGTTTTTCCTTTGCAAATTTCTTTTTACCAAAATCAGAGTAACGATATTCTGCACGTACAATCACATTATCTAGAAGCGAGAAATCAACGCCACCACCAAGTGTGTAACCAATCATGGTTTTTGTTTCATCAGCTAAGTTCTTAGAAGAAACGACTCTTCCATCCTCATCCTTAACAGATATTGATACAGTGTCTTGGAATTGCCCATAAGCAATACCACCAGCAAGATAAGGCATAAAGCGATCAGCAGCAAAACCAATACGTACCCGTGTAGCACCACCCCAATTTTGCTTGAAAGTATGACTTAAAGTTTCAACTGCATCCTCTTGATCAAGACCAAGTTCAGAAGCCATCTTTTTTATTTGTTCTATACCATATACACTGGAAGCGTTCTTATCCACCGCTTGTGTACTTTGTGCACCGTGTCCAGCCATATTCTGTCCACCATGAGAACGAGAAGCATGTGGATTAGCACCAGAGCCATGCCCACCTGCATGAGATGCACCATGCGGATTAGCATTTCCGCTACCATGGGCGCCATGATGACCTCCCTGTTGGGCTCCGCTTGTTCCATTAGAAACTTTTGTTTCTGAACCATTGGATGATCCTGATCTCGCGAGTACAAGTGATGAACTCGGTACTGTTCTTTCTACTGCTGATGGTTGTGATACAGATTGTACCGGTGTAGGTGCTTTTACTGCTGGCTGACTTGCTTCTGTTCCTGTTGATGGGGTAGAGAATGTTAGTTTTGTTACAACTGATTTTGCAGGTACCGCCACCGCTGATGATTTTGCAGGTACCGCCACCGCTGACTGTACTGCTGGTGTGGCTGAGATGGATTGTACTTGTGAAGATCCCGCTAATATAGATGTTGTTTCTGCAGATTTTGCAGACGCATCTGCTCTTTTTGTCTCAACTCTTGATGATTGGTTTCCTGTATCTGATCTTCCTAACGAAAGCTCTGACTGGACCAGTGTTCTTGTCTCTGTGCTGGAGGAGGGTTGTTTAGATGTAGAAACTGTTGCTGTTTCTGCGCCTGTTTGTGGTTTTGTCACTGACTTAGAGGACCCTCGTTGTCCAGCTAACGATGCTGATGTTGGGTTTGAAACTCCTAATGTTTTTCCTTCCACTTTCACTGTTTCTTTTACTGTTGTAGCATTAGGATTGCCAGTTGTTGCTGTTTTCCCTGATTGGCTTACGCCTGGATTTGGTTGTTGATTTAAATTTTCCCGCGTAGATTGCGCTTGGACAGTTGATTGTATTGGTGTATTTGACGTTAAGGTTCCTGCTACTGGTGACACTGGTGTTCCTGTTGTGGTTACACCTTCTGCGGATCTGCGAGATCTTACGACTGCATTTTCTACTGTAGTGTTATCAGCTGCACCTATGGTAATGGTCTTTGTGTGCTTTTTTCCAGATATCATTAAATCCGTATCGATACCAAAAATAAAGTTGTCACCGAGATCAATATTAGAACCTGCATAAAAACCACCTGCAAAACCTGAAAGTTTAGGAGAGAACTCTTTATCCAGTGGTAAACTCTTTTCTTGACCAACAAGAGCCATATCAGCTTTGCTCGAAAAACCACCAGCTTGGACACCTAAATAAAGACCTGTCCATGAAAAAGTAGGTGCAACAATGGTAGAAGCAGTCGATGATGCTGGCTGATGAGGAATCATAACATCAGCAGCTAGTGCTGTAGACGCTGAAATTAAAGAAAAAATAGACGCTGTTATTAAACGTTTTGTATTCATAAAATCTCTCCAAATATCCAAAATGAAATTCATATAGAGCATCTTTTCTGAAATATCTGTAGCAAAAATGACACACTCACAAAAAAATAAAGAATTTTTGTGCACTAAACAAATTATATCAAATTTTTTAAACAAAAAGCGCGTTGCAATCACCTGTTTTGAAGCCAATGTATGCATGTGTCATAGAGGACAACTCGCATT
>NZ_JBHIRW010000033.1:0-12757 GCF_042197445.1 Bartonella sp. AA1HLJMS
TTTGCTAAGGAAAAAGTGCGTTTGGCGATGCGTTATCTCATAGATTATGAAGGTCTTGGCAAGAAGCTTCTCAAAGGGATTGGTATCCCACGGGCAAGTTTTATTCCTCTTAGCAATGTTGGGGCTTTGGATGAAAAAGAAGGGCAACCCTTTAAACTTGATATTCAAAAAGCAAAACAGCTTTTAGCAGAGGCTGGTTATCCGAACGGATTTGAGGCAAATTTTCTCGTGTCAAACACTCCTTATACTTTGTTACTTGCTCAGTCACTCCAGGATAGTGCTGCACAGGCGGGGGTGCGTCTTAAAATTGAACGTGTAGCAGGTACACAGTTGTTTTCAAAAGTTAATGCACGGGCTTTTGATACGGCTTTTATCGGATGGAATAATGATTCTGTGGATCCTCATACAATGGCTTCACGTCTTATTTTCAATCCAGATAATCGTTTTGAGGCTAGAAATACAGCCTATCCTAGTTGGCAGCATGGGTATTTTGATGCCAATATGAATCAAAAAGTTGAAGAGGCGTTATTTCAAAAAGATCCGCAAAAACGGGCACAACTCTATGCTGATTTACAACGTGAATTGATGCAAAAAGGACCTTATGCGTTTATCTTTCAACAATATAGCGTTGTCGCGATGACGCCTGATATCAAAAAGTGGGTTTGGAATAGTGCGCCGCGTATTTTTTATAGTAAAATTGAAAAATAAGTGTGTCTTTTTAGTGTTATCAAAGCTAAAAAGAGCTTAATCATAATTGCATGATGAAAGTATTCTCCCATATAAAGCTCTTCAGTTTTTTAAGGATGAAACTGTGAGGGATGTTTGTGTAGTAGCAGTATATAATTAAGATCGTTTATAGGGAGCGATGAATATAGAAAGTTATATTGGGGAGGATCTTTGTTTATGGTTATAGATTCCCTGCATCCCGAATATAGACTGATGTATAAGAAAATTATTTTATAGATGCTTAGTTTGATTAAATGAAATTGATGTCTAATGCTATGCTATTTAAGCAAAATCACAATCACTTTGTGTGAAAAGGTAGAAGAATACAAAAGGAAGAGATAAAATGGGAAAACAAAGAATATTGAAAAAAATTTCTATTTTATTAAGCTCAATCGTTTTTTTTAATGGGGCTGTAACATCGGCATTCAGTGCCTCATCTAAAGATATATTGGTAATGGCATGGAATATTGATTCAATTAGTAGTTTTGATCCAGCGCAAACTGTTGAGGTTGTGACGAGTGAGTTATTGACGAATATTTGCAGCGCGTTAGTGAAATATGATGAGCATGATCCTACAAAAATTCGCCCTGCTATGGCAAAATCTTGGGACGTTTTAGATAATGGCAAAAGAATAGTCTTTCATCTTCGTGATGATTTAAAGTTTAATGATGGAAGGATGGCTACAGCGCAAGATCTGGTATGGTCGATGCGACGGATTATTAAATTAGGATTAAGCTATGCTCAATCTTTAATGGATTATGGGTTTACCAAAAACAATATTGAAACAAATATTCAGGCTCTTGATGATAAGACTTTACAATTAAAATTAGATAAACCCTATCCTATTCAGCTCATATTGACTGTTATTGGACAATCTTATGCTTCTGCTTTGCTTGATCGGAAAACAATTGAAGCACAGAGTATTAACGGTGATATGGGGAATAAATATTTAGCAACACATACAGCTTGTGTTGGACCTTATAAATTGGTGAGCTGGTCTCCAGGAGATAAAGTTGTGTTAGAGGCGACACAACATTATTGGGGCGATGTGCCTAAAATTAAGCAGATTGTTGTGCAGCATGTAGCGGATTCATCAAGTCAAAGACTTCTTTTGGAAAAAGGTGATGTGGATATAGTGCGTGATCTTTCTTCAGAGGATATTTTAGATCTTGAAAAAAAAGGAGGCCCAGTCAAAATTAGTCGTGTTTTGCGTCCGCAGATTATTTACCTATCGTTAAATAATAAGAATGCAATTTTTGCGAATGAAAAGGTCAGATTGGCACTTCGTTATTTGGTTGATTATGAAGGTCTTGGAAAAACTGTTTTGAAAGGGATTGCTATTCCACGGGCAACTTATATGTCTTTAGGTGTTCCAGGTGCTTTAGATGAAAAAGAAGGTTTGCCTTTTCAGTTGGATTTGAAAAAAGCAAAACAACTGATTACTGAAGCGGGTTATCCTAATGGGTTTAAAGCTAATCTTTTAGTTGGAAGCCTTAGTTATATGTCGTCTGTTGCACAGTCTATTCAAGCCAATGCACGCAAAATTGGTGTTGAGCTTACAATTGAAAAAATGGCACAAAATCAATTGTTGAGCCGTGTACGTGGTGGAAATTATGATACTGCACTTATGGGGTGGGGGAGTGCCGATCCTGATGGACATCCTGCTTCATTAAATCACGTGTTTAACCCTGATCCAACATTTACAAAAAAGCACAATATGTATTTAGCTTGGCGCGCTGGGTATTATGATGAAAATATTAATAACATGGTGATGGATGCTTTGTTTGAGCAAGATCCCAATAAGCGCATTGTGCGATATCGTACTTTACAGCATTATGTGCTAGAGCATGGTCCTATGGTTTATTTATTTCAGACATATTATACCGTTGGTATGGGACCTGATGTCAAAAAATGGATTTGGAACAGTTATAGACTTTATTACAATGAAGCAGAAAAATAAAAAGAAGCATGTTATAGAAAAGGATTGTAGAACATGCTTAATAAGAGATTGTTTTGTTATATAAAAAGGTATTTGCTTTATGTTTTGTCGCTACAGAGGGGATTTTTATAATGGTTTTGCCACTTTCAGAGACTGAAAGAGCTGTATCAGAAAAGCAGAAAAAATTATTTTTATGGGATTTTTTATGCAAAGGATTGAAACTTCTTATTTCAGTTTTTATCACATTGCTTGGGTTGGTGACGATCACTTTTTTTCTTGGTCATCTTCTTCCTCTAGATCCGGTTCTGTCTATTCTTGGTGATAATATCAGTCAGGAAGCTTATGATGCAATGTATTATAAGCTGGGTCTTGATAAGCCGTTGATTGTCCAATATTGGAAGTATCTTCATAATGTATTTTTGTTTGACTTTGGAGATGCTTTAACTTCTGGGCGACCTGTTCTAGCCGATATTATGCGTGTATTTCCTGCAACATTAGAGCTTGCAACCGTTGCTATTGTTATTGGCACAAGTCTTGGAATTCCATTTGGTGTTTTTGCAGCAATGTATCGCGATTCATTTATTGATTATGTTGTCCGTGTTTTTACACTTTTAAGTTATTCTACTCCAACATTTTGGCTCGGATTAATGGCGTTGTTAATATTTTACGCCAAGCTTGGCTGGGTTGGTGGCCCAGGACGACTTGATTTTCTTTATGAATATTCTTTTGAACCAAAAACAGGATTTTTCCTTTGGGATACTGCAAGCCAAGGACAATGGGAGGCTTTTGGTAATGTTTTTAGTCACGTTATTATGCCTGCTTTGATCTTGGCTTTCGGTGCTATGGCTTATATTAGCCGTATGACTCGTGGGTTTATGATTGAGCAGCTTAATCAGGAATATATCATTACTGCACGTGTAAAGGGATTATCGTGGGCGCGAACCGTTTGGGGGCATGCCTTTCGAAATGCTGCTGTTCAAATTATTACTGTTGTTGCACTTTCTTATGCTTTTTTATTAGAAGGGGCTGTTTTAACGGAGACAGTTTTTGCTTGGCCTGGTTTTGGACATTACTTGACAAATGCTCTTTTAGCCGGAGATATGAATGCAGTTGTAGGATGTACTTTACTTGTAGGATTTATCTTTGTCGCCATTAATTTATTTTCTGATTTGCTTTATCGCATTTTTGATCCAAGGACACGTTGAATATGACAGTAAGTAATCATCATAAATCGCAATCATCATCTTCTTTAGGTAGTTGGTTAAACGATCCTGTTCCAAACTCAATAATTCAAGCGAACATACAAAGAATTTATCACGCACTGGCTAAGTTTTTTCATAACTTTTCGGCTGTATTCGGTCTGCTTATTATTTGTATTATTATCATATGTGCATTTTTTGCTCCTTGGATTGCTACGCATGATTTTCTTAGCAATGATCTGGGGCATCGGTTGCAGCCACCCTCTATGGCGCATTATTTTGGAACAGATGAATTGGGACGTGATATTTTTAGTCGCCTTATTTTTGGTTCCCGTATTACTCTTTATGTTGTTTTTCTTACAACAGTTATTGTAGGTCCAATAGGGCTTATTGTTGGAACTGTATCTGGTTATATGGGCGGATGGGTTGATACTGTGCTCATGCGCATTGTCGATATTTTTCTTGCTTTTCCAGGTTTGATTTTAGCTCTTGCATTTTCAGCCGCATTGGGACCAGGGATTGAAAATGCTTCTATTGCAATTTCAATTGCAGCATGGCCACCAATTGCACGTTTAGCACGTGCTGAGACTTTGACAATACGTTCTTCTGATTATGTTTCTGTAGTTCGCCTGCAAGGGGCCTCTGCTTGGCGAATTATTTTGTTTCATGTTGCGCCCATGTGTATTCCTTCAGTGATTGTACGATTAACTTTGGATATGTCTGGAATTATTTTAACGGCTGCTGGTCTTGGTTTTTTAGGGTTGGGAGCTCAACTTCCAAGTCCTGAATGGGGTGCGATGCTTTCTTCAGGGCGGGAATTTATGATGACAAATTGGTGGTTGGCGGCAATACCAGGCTGTGCAATATTATTTGCAAGTCTTGCTTTCAACCTTTTAGGTGATGGTCTTCGTGATGTATTGGATCCACGCAATGGGTAATAAATTATTAGAAGTAGAAGATTTACGTATTTCTTTTCCTACAACGCGGGGCATTTCAGAAGTTGTGCGTGGCGTTAGTTTTTCTGTTGGAAAAGAAAAAATTGGAATTGTTGGTGAATCCGGATCTGGAAAATCGATGACTGGGCGCGCAATACTAAGGTTGAGTCCAAAAGCAGCCATTGTTAAAGCTAAAAAAATGCGCTTTGAGGATGTTGATTTATTGGCCGCAAGTGAACCTCAGATGCGAAAAATCCGTGGGAAACGTATTTCAATGATTTTACAGGATCCCAAATATTCACTTAATCCATTAATACGGATCGGGGAACAGATTATGGAGGCTTACCGTATTCATTACCGTGTTTCAAAAGCTGAAGCGAGGGAGCGCACCATATCTATGTTAGAATCTGTTCATATTCGTGATCCTGAACATGTGATGCGTCTCTTTCCTCATGAAATATCTGGGGGGATGGGGCAACGCGTGATGATTGCAATGATGCTCATTCCAAAACCTGATTTAATTATTGCTGATGAGCCAACATCTGCACTTGATATTACGGTCAGACGACAAGTTTTATCTGTATTAGATGAACTTGTGACAAAATCTGGAACGGGACTTATTTTCATTAGTCATGATTTAAATATGATTGCTGATTTTTGTGATCGTATTTTGGTGATGTATGCGGGCCGTGTCTTAGAAGAGTTGCCTGCTTCTGATTTGTCTCACGCTTGTCATCCTTATACAAAGGCGTTGCTCGCGAGTTTGCCACGGCTTGATAATCCAGTTGATATTTTGGCTGTTCCTGAGCGTGATCCTGATTGGTTGTATAATCCTACGATTGTTAATGGCGTTGAGGAGGTTCCTCATGACAAATTGTGAGAATATTATTGATGTTTCTAATTTATCTGTAACTTTTGGGCACAGGCATAAGGCAGTAACAGTTGTTAAAAATGTTAATTTTCATATTAAGCGTGGTGAAGCTTATGGTTTGATTGGTGAATCCGGATGTGGAAAGTCAACTATTTTGAATACATTGGTGGGGCTTATTCCAGATTATAGTGGAAAATTCCTTTTTGCTGGACAAGAAGTTGAAAAGAAAAGAAGTAAGGATTTTTTACGCTGTATTCAAATGGTTTTTCAAGATCCTTATGCTTCGCTGCATCCAAGAAAAATGGTCCATACGGTTCTTTCTGAATCGCTCAAAATCCATGGAATGGATAATCAAAGAGAGCGGGTGGAGGATGCTTTAGATTCCGTTGGTTTAGATTCTTCATTTCTTTATCGTTATCCTCATGAGTTGTCTGGAGGGCAGCGTCAGCGTATTGCTCTTGCACGTGCTTTAATTATTGAGCCAGAGGTGTTGTTGCTTGATGAGCCAACGTCTGCATTGGATGTGTCGGTACAGGCTGAAATTTTAAACTTGTTGAAATCGTTGCGAGCGAGAAAAAAGCTTACTTATTTGATGGTGTCCCATGATCTTGCTGTTGTTGCACATATTTGTGAACGTGTTGGAATTATGCATAAAGGGATTATTCTTGAAGAGCTTAGCAATGATGAATTGCGTAATCTACATGCGCAACACGATTATACAAAGGAGTTTTTTGAAGCAAGTATAGAGCCTATTGTCCATAGAGAGCAAAGAGCATGATCAATTTTACAGAAGAGAAAATGCAATTTTATTTGTTTTGAAGTTTCTGGAGATGTTTGGCGGCATTGTTAAGAGGGAAGGGGATAATAGGATTTTTTCAGTATGAATTTTCTGGGCAGTGTTTGAGCTGTAATATTTTAAATCCTATTAGAACTTCCATTTTGAAATATATGAGTGACTTATAACATACATCCCTTTGTTTGATATTATTGCATTATTTTTTACTTATCATTTTATGTTCAAAAGTTTTATTTTGGGATTTTAAGCATTAAATTCGTGAGAAATAACAAAAGATAGTAATGTTGTATTTTCTAGAAAAGCTTCTCATTATTTTACAATATCATTTTGTTTTTGGTTGTTCTCTTTTTTACAATTTTATTCTTTATAAAAAGAATTTTTTGTAAAAAACATCCAATGGTCAATGAATGTCTTCAAATATTTCGCTGTTCTCTATTTAAAAAAGCGCTTAAAAACAGCTTATAATAAACCAAAAAGGCAGCAATATACTGCCTTTTTGTTAAATTGAATAGGCTATTTTACAGTTTTGATTTAAAACTGATAGAGTATTCCTCCTGAAAAGCTTGCACCACTTATACCAGTTTTTTGAAGCTTTTGTTGATAGCTGACATCACCATGAAGGGAGAGGTTAGCGGACAATTATGCACCAATACCAAGCCCACCTTCAACGGAACTTCCCGAGGGGTCACATTTATAATACTTATCAATATGGAATGTCTGATCATCACCAAAGGTTTTGATTAAGTTTACTTTTCCATAGAAAGACATAGGACGGCTGTTTTCAGTGGCAATGGTTTTTGTCAAACGTCCACCAACACGGGATTATCCATTGAGAAGGATTTTGCATCTCAATGGTCAGATTATCAGCATCTTTAATGGTATCAAACATCAAATGTTGATAGGTAAGCTGTGCCTGCGGTTCGAATGTTACGGCTTGAATACCCGTTGCAAATTGTTTGCCAACAGTGGTGGAGATACTCAACATTTTGGCGTTTTTCAATTTTGCAGTTTTACCAATAAGAGCATTGGTGATATCTCCCTTTATTATCCCATAGGATAAAAGCGTATCAAGGTAGAAACCATTGTCACGCTGTTTACTGCCATAGGCGGCGGTGAGTTGAAATGACTATTTATTCAATATGCTCTTACTTGCTGTCTTGCATATCTTTGGGGGTGAAAGAGAGTTGCCCGTAGGTTCGGACAAGACCCAAATGTGTTGTAGATATTTTTCCCTTCTGCGCGACAAGGTTAATAGCTCCTTGTAGAACAGCATAGTGAAGATGAGCACTGCTATAACCATATTTACTAGGAGCACTACTTATCAGAAAATAAGCTTCCTGTTTCTCCATAGGCGTATAAGAAAAAGCCATTCCGTTTGTCTTATTCTTTCCTTAAGACAGATGTCGCATATTGGCTAACAGTTGCACTTTGCTTATCCATATCGGTCAATCCAGCATACAAGAGAGCACATGGCATGATAAAATAGCTTGTATTTATGGCACGATGGTTTTTACTTTTGAGTCGCTATCAAGCAGTACTGGTTGTAAGCGAAAATCCCAGAAATTTTTATTTTCTCCTAAAAGGTTTTGTTCAGCATTTGTTTTACTGTGGTTTGATTTTGGTCCATAAGCTTTCAGTATATATTTATAAGGTGAACCACTTATTGTGATATAGTCCTGTGCAAGTTTGAAAGAGTTTTGATTTACTTTCCCAGAAACTTGAATGAGTGAAAGACCACGTGCACTGGTAAGAGCAGAAGCATCTGCTTTAATATTGTTCTTTTCTAAATGTCCAGTGATATAAACCAGTGTAGTCCCTGAAACATCACCGTGAATCAGAAGATGGTCAGCTTTTTGTTTGTTTATGGCAGCATTATCACTCCATTCGACGTTGAAATGAATTTCTGCTTTTCCTGTAGCATTGTAGACTTTTTTAGTATTTGGTCTGCCAGATCCTATGTGCAACGTGTGATAATGATCTTCAGTTGGCTCTTCAAAAACAATAGAGCTGTTATTGATGTTAAGGACAGAAATATCAGAACGTGCTCTTTGAGCAATATCAAGCAGTTTTTTGTTCTGGCTTTTTTTATTTGTGCTTGTTTTCAATATCCATTTCGTATTGTTTTGCAAATCAAAGACTGTTTTGAATTTTTTTTCAGAGCTCACTTTGCCGTCTAAGATGGAGTGATCGGCGTTTAATGTAAAAGTGAAATCATTTTTTTTCGTTGAAGCTTCGGTTACTAATAAAACATTGGCACGGATTTCTGAATTTTTGAGATTGGCTTTACCAATTGATTCATTTGCATTAATTCCAGTACCGTTTTTAATATGAAGTTTTGCATTGGTTAAATTGATTTCTGATGTTTTATTGTTCTTAGATTTTTCAAATGCTATACCTCTATCTTCTGCTGTGGCAGAAACATTTGTTACATCAATATGTCCATTGTTATTTACAACAAATGCACTATTTTCGGCAATTATTGTCCCTCCACTCATTTTGATTGTGCTGCCATTTTCTGAATAAAGTCCGATCTCAGCATTTTTAATCGTTGTATGGCCATATAATTCAACTAAACTGCCAACATCTTGGCTTTCCGCACCGAATCCATTACTATCTGCTGTTATTAGAGTAACATTCGTGGCTTTAATATGTCCACCGTTTCCGGCAAATAATGCAGTAGTTTTACCTTGTACTGTTCCTTCCGTTATGGTGATGGTGGATTTTGAGTCTTTTGCATAGAGCCCACTGTCATCAGATGATGTAATTTGAGCATTGTCAGTTAAAGTAATAGTGCTGCCGTTTATGGCAGATACTGCTGCACCTTTTGCGTTAAATGATCCTCCAGAAACTGTTATTTGAGAACCATTATCTGAAATTATGCTATTGATTGCTTGCGGAACGGTTACATTTTCTAAAGTAATGGCACTTCTTCTTGCGATTATTGCATTGATTAGTAGTGCATTATCCTTACGATTTAATATCGTTACATCTTTCAGTTTGTTATTGCTCTTGTTTTTTAATAAGTGAACGCCTGCTTCGGAAGCAGTAATGGTTCCTCCGATCATTTTGATTGTGCTATCGTTTTGCGCATCAATTCCGATTTTAACGTCACTGATCGTTGTATTTCCAAGCAATTCAATCACACTGTTAGAGCCAGAGGCTGCTGCACCAGCAGCTACACCACTGCCATTATTAGTTGCTTTTAAAGCAACATTTGTAACCGTAATATGGCCACCTATGTCTGCTTCTAAGGCTGTATATTTTCCTGTCACGTTTCCTGTTGTCATTGTAATTGTGGATTTTGAGTCTTGTGCATAGAGGCCTGCTTCATCATGTGACGTAATTTGAGCATTGTCCGTTAAGGTGATACTGCTACCGTTTTGAGCACATATTGTTGCATAGCTTGAATCAAATGATCCTCCAGAGATTGTTATGTTAGAACGATTATTTGCAATTACGCTGTTGCCTGTTTGAGTCACTTTTACATTTTTTAAAGTGAGACCACTTTCTTTCTCTAGAAGAATTCCTTTGCCTGAATTTCTATCTTTACCGGTTGATATTATTACATTTTCTAGTTTACTTTCGGTGCTCTTACTATTCACGAAGCCAACACCAGTTTTAGAAGTTGTAATAGTCCCCCCAATCATTTTAATTACGCCACCGTTACTTGCCACAAGCCCAACACCAGCATTCTTAATCGTTGTATTGCCATATAATTCAATCATACTATTAGCGCTATTGACTCCTGCGCCTATTATAGGAACATCAGTGACCTGGCCCCCATGTTCATTTGTTGTTAGAGCAACATCCGTGACCTTAATATGTCCACCGTTTTCTGCGACCAACGCTAATTCTCCGGTTACTGTTCCTCCCGTCATTGTGATGGTAGAATGTAAACCATTTGTGTAGAGTCCTTTGCTATTCGATGATGTTGATGTAACTTGAACGTCACCTTTTTTATTGCTGGTTAAAGTAATGTTGCTGCCGTTTCCAGCGTATACCCCTACGTTTTTTCCCTCAAATGATCCTCCAGAAACCGTTACTTTAGAATGATTATTTGCAACTATGCCACTTTTTGCCCGCGTAACTGTTACATTTTCTAAAGTGACGTTGCTTTCCTTGTCTGCACCTATTCCTGTGATTTTAGGCTCTTTATTGTTACTGCCCGATATTTTTACATTTTCTAGCTTGTTTCCATTGCTCTTACTATTATAGAAACCAGCACCGGTTGCAGAAGCTGTAATGGTCCCTCCGATCATTTTAATCATTCCACTGTTTTGTGCATGAAGACCGATTACAGCATTCTTAATTGTTGTATTCCCATGCAATTCAATCACGCTGTTCGGACCGCCGGCAACAACTGTTCCGATTTTATCATTCGTCGCATTTAACGCAACATCCGTGACCTTGATACGTCCACCGTTTTCTGCAACCAACGCCATTTTTTCTGTGATTACGCTTCCTCCCGTCATTTCGATTGTGGTTTCTGAATCTGTTGCATGGAGTCCAGTGCCATGAGATGATGTAGTTTGAACATTGTTAGTTAGAGTTACGCGACTGCCATTGTAAGCAGATATTGCTGCCTTTGTGGCATCAAATGATCCTCCCAATATCGTGATTTCAGATTTATTATTTGCAGTAACGCTATTCATTGCCTTAGTCACCTTTAGATTTTCTAAAGTGACTTCACTATTTTTGTCTGCAAATATTGCAAAAGTTAGTGGAGCTTTGCCTTTGCCACTTGATATTATTATATCTTTTAGCTTGTTTTCAGCATTCTTACTGTTCAAGAACTTAGCTCCAGTGTTGGAAACTGTAATAGTTCCCCCAGTCATTTTCAGTGTAGCACCATCTTTTGCTTCAAGACCGAAGAAAATGCTAGAACCAGTTCCTTTAATGGTTGTACCATCCAGTAATTCAATCGCAGTATTAGAACCTTCAGCTGTTATAGCGTGCGCATTTGTGCTTATGTTGGTGTTTGTTTTTTTGTTTCCGATTATCGTCAAATGCTTGCCGATAATTTGACCACTTTTTTTTGCGTGAATAATTTCATAGGTTTCGTTGGAAACTTCTTTTTTACTTTCTGAAATTTCAAGATTTTTAGCTTGTGCATTAAGATTGATACCAAAAAGTACAACTGCCACAATTGCTGTACAGGATAGAAGAATTTTTTTAGGCATCAGCCTACTCCTTTTAAAGCCCCCAACATTCATTTTCCCGCTAACTTCATAAGCAGAAGTGAAAATAGATATTGCTTTTATTTTAATAACACAGCACTTTGATATTTTATTTTGCTTTTTTTGTCAAAATTAAAGTTGTATTTATGTTTAATTATGTAATATTAAATTTATTTCATAATGTATTTTTATCTAATTATATTTTAAAAATAAGTTTTTTATTAATGGTACATATTATTTTATATCAATATTCATTTATTTTAATATTTATTGATGTATAATTAAAGAAATACAGTTATATAAAATAAATTAAAAAATATAATATAAATAATAATAGTATTGTTTTTAATATTGTACATTTTCAAAAAAATAAGAGATTTTATAGTTTTAAAGTTAATAAATAAAAAATATTTTTGTGTGTAATTTACTTTATACTTTATACTTTATATTTTATATTGAGTGGAAAAAGGTGAAATTAGAGTGGATATGTGATAATTGATTGTTCTTACCTACATTATGTATCGAATGAGTTTTTGACAGCAAAAATGAGAGAAGGCTTTAATAGAGCGTTGAGGGTTCTTTGAGTGCTCAGTGTCTTCTTTGAACAAATGAAATATAAAAATATACAGAATCCGCTGATAAGCCACAATTTCCGAAAGGCTACATACTATACAAAACTCCGTTGGATGTAGTTTGACATTAGGTTTTGTACTAAGTGGGGAGAGGTGAGATTAGTTAGAAATACGTGATAATTTATTGTTTTTATGGTTATTTTTTACCATTAAATGCGCGTTTTGTAAAATGGCATGGGGCAAGGACCATCCCGTTTCAACAAGCGCCATTATCAAAACCATTGCCGCCCTGATGGCTTTTAACATTGCTCTACGTGTGTTGCGCTTTACCATGACTGGCGCACACGTCTTGGTTTATTTTAGTGCCGATACGGCAACCATCACCAAATGGAAAAACATCATTGCTGCTGCTTTTGATCTCTCTTCCCATTGGCAAAAGTTTAAACAAGGACTTTCCTCTGTTGTCGAGTGGTTTGGCAATTTGTGGGAGGGCGTTAAACAAAGCTTTTCCAACTTTTGGCAATGGTTGAAGAGTTTTTTTA
>NZ_JBHIRW010000034.1:0-11861 GCF_042197445.1 Bartonella sp. AA1HLJMS
GCTATTGCCTCTCTTATCGAAGCACTATCGAGTGGTAGAATCGTCATGACACATCATTTCTATAACACTCTTTTAGTAATATTATGCTCTTTTTTATTCATATATCACATTGATTTATATGTTTTTTTAAAGTATGTGGTTCATAAATAAAGGTTAGGGAATAGGATTTTCCAATATTCTTCTACAGAACATATCTTATTCTTCTAACTTTCTCTAATAATTTTTTGAATTTTGCTAAGTTCTCTTGTGAAAAGCTATTGTTGAAACTCTTGACATAGACTTAACGTGCAGTACATTGTACTACAATTGAATAGGGGATTTAGAAATGGGAAAAATTCAAGCCCGCATACCTGATCAAGTTCAAGAAATTGCAAGTGCAGTTATTAAGTCTACGGGTTTAACTGTATCGGATGCAGTACGCATGTTTATGACCCGCATTGCTAGAGATCGAACATTACCGCTTGGATCTTTCAACCAAATCCGGAAACATTACGAGCTATCGAGGATGCCGAAATGGGATGCGTCGAACGTACATCATTAGACAGCTTAAGGACCATGATACGCGAAGATAGAACCGAAATGCGTAAATCTGAAAAGAAAACCTAAGCTTGCTATATTGTCTATACGCGTTCATTCCGGTCTGACCTTAAACGTGAAAGCAAAGGTAGGTATGCTAATACACTAGAGAAGGATTTGCTGCTTGTGGTCAAAGCGTTAGCGGAGAATGAACCGCTAAAAGCGCATTGGAGAGATCATGCGCTAACAGGTCAATGGCGCAATTGTCGTGATTGTCATATCAAGCCAGATTTAGTTTTGATCTATCGAAAGCCGAATACCAAAACACTAGGGCTCTTACGACTTGGTTTGCATTCTGAACTACGCTTATGATTGGATCTCCAATTCATAGTAAAAAGAATTTTTCGAAGTTTTTGCTTGTATGACAGTTTTTCTAATTCTTTGAGAACCACTGCTTCAAATGAGCGAAGATGTTGTCTATCGCATCCATGAGGCGTGCAAAATCAAGAATAAGCAAAAAAAGAAAAAATGCTATCCACTTCATCAAGCGAGACATCATTTTCACGCTTTGATAGGTGATGATCATTTCTTGAAGCATTTCTTTTTCTGATTCTGTAAGCTCTGTGTGTTTTTTGGATTTTTTTCTAACCATGTTTCCACCCACATAAGTGTTCACCTAGATTATTGTGCTTTAAGATCTCTCTTGCTAAATTGGAACTGATGGCGTTCAGATCTTTCTTGTCTAAATAAATTGGCAACCAGCCAACACAAGAAGAAGCATATTTATTTGTCATGCAACCAGTGAGAGAGAGCAGCACGCATATCAGCATCACTTTTTTGATTAACTTCACTTTCCACCTCAAGCCGTGTTGTGGCTGCTTTTAAAGCTTTTTCTGTTTGCTTTTGTTGCTCTACTTTTTTCCCAAGAGTAAAAGCTTTTGCTAAGGCAATAAAAAAAGCGGCTAAAGCCGCACCTGTTACCATCAAGTTTCTTTTCATCCATAA
This sequence comes from Bartonella sp. AA1HLJMS, assembly GCF_042197445.1. Classification (NCBI taxonomy): domain Bacteria; kingdom Pseudomonadati; phylum Pseudomonadota; class Alphaproteobacteria; order Hyphomicrobiales; family Bartonellaceae; genus Bartonella; species Bartonella sp. AA1HLJMS. The sequence continues at coordinate 1,522 of NZ_JBHIRW010000034.1, forward strand.
GATCATAGGCGGTGCTCCTGAAAGCGTTTAGCTACAAAGAAAATGCCAGTACATGCGGCTAAAACCATAATGGCGGATAAAGCCCATTGGATTGGTCCATTGCCCGCTAAAAACCCACCAAGACCTGAGAAAGAACCAATAATCGGTGCCAATGCTTCTGCTTTGAGAAACCCCGTTGGTGCTTGCGTTTCTACTGTTTGATAATTGGAGGAAACAAAAGCCCCTTTCGCCCATAGCCCTACCTCTGCTACACGCCGGTGTACGAGACCTTGTAAACGTTTGCCTCCCGCTTTGGTCCATTTCTGCAATTCGGTTGGTACCGCTTCATAATCCCCCCGATTAAGCCTTTTAAGCAATGTAGAGTTTTGGAAAGCTGCAATACCCACATTATAACAAAAGGAAACAAGAGCGCCGAACTGCTCGTCGCTTAAATTCACACAAACTGCTTTTTCTACCGCCCTCTCATATTGCCGCAAATCTGCTAAAAGCATGTTTTCAGCTTTTTTTTCTGTAATCACCATACCCTCAACAACTGTTGGTTGACCGGCTTTTTTCGTATGACCATAACCAATCATCCATATGCCAGAAGCATCTTGATAAGCCTGCAAGCGCAAACCTTCCCACTTTTTTAAACAGTATAAACAATCTTTACTTATTTTCCGTGCCATTGTTCAATTCACCTTATAAATATACCTTTATGAGTACTGCTCCATCACCGCCGTCGCCGCCAATTTTGTCGCTTCCGTGTTTCCCATCAAAATATCCACCGCCGCCGCCGCCACATTCTTTACCACCTCTACCACCGTTACCACCTTTGTAACTCTCACCACCCTGCCCCATGATAGAACCCTTGCATTGACCACCACCGCCGCCGCCGCCGCCAAGAAAAGAACTTCCACCAGTACCAGCTCTCTTGCCGTCGACTCCACTTCCTCCACCATTACCACCAGAAAAAATAAAGCTTTCACCACTGCTGCCCTCCCTGTTTCCTCCTCCATCGCCGCCTTTCCCTCCAAAGTTAACGAGAGTCATGGAAACGGAATATCCTCCTTCTGCTGTAACAAGCCCTTTGATCATTGTTCTACCACCATTGCACAAAATGTTACTGTCATTACCTTTACCACCACGACCAATGTAAGCTGTTTTTAATTTATCTAAATCAGAACCTTTCATTTTAACATGCACACATTGACCGCCGCCGCCGCCGCCATCCTTAACGCCACCACCTCCACCGCCCCAAGCCCATACTTCGATATCGGTGTCAGCAGTAATACCATCAGGCAATGGAATATCTCCGCTTTCTGTCATCAGAATTTCAACAGGTTTTCTAACCCCGCCACCATTGTTGCCGCTACCAGCGCCGCTGCTATTGCTACTATTTGCTTTGATTGAAGCCATCAGTTTGGCTGGTGAGATAAGTGCATCCACTGTTTTTGTGCCATCAATCCAGTCTTGTTTGGCAAGAGGTTGAATGAGATCAACTTTTTTCTGTACACTATGCGCTGTATCTTGCGCTTTATCGGCTGCTGTTTGCGCAATATTTGCCTCAGCTTTTGCACTGTCTCCCGTTTTTTGTGCTGTCTCAGCCGTTTTTTTTGCATCTACTGCATAAGCTTTTGCATCATTTGCTGTTCTTAATGCACTATCTGCAACGTTCTTCGCTTCACTTGCAACATGAATCCCTTGTTGTGCAACATCTTCAACTTTATCAATTTTTGCAATCTGTGCACGTTCTGGAGGAGTTAAGATAAGATGCTTTTTCCCTTCCTTCATATTCTCCATATCAAATACATCTTTTTCTATTTTATCTGGATCATAAACTGATTTTGACATACCAAAAGACTTTGAGCCTACAAAATAACGAATGGTATTTTTGAGATCTACCGGAGATATGGGATAATAAACACCTTCATCCCCCATACGCCATTTTTCCATTGTTGGCTGCTTAGCACTCAACCATCGTAGCTTTGATCTTTCCTCTGTGGTTAAGATTTTTTTTGTAGGACCCTCGTGCATATTTTCCATAGAAAATGCATTTGCCCCCACATTATCGGGATCATATGTAGCAGCCTTCATATCGCCAATCCCTAAAGGCGATATTTTTACCCAGCCAGCGCCTGATAAAATCGCATTCTCATGCGCTTCACCACTTGCTTCAATATCACAAATTGTGACCTTATTTTTGTAAGCAAGAGCTCCAATATCTCTCTTTGCAACCGCATCATCAGCTTTTTTTCCTTGAGCAGCAGTTGCAAAATATTCTACCTCATAAGCTGCTGCACTCCCCACTGAAATAGGTGCGAGAGCCTTACTATTTAAAACACCTTCTTTGACTTCTTTCTTTGTTGCTGGTTCAAGCTTAAATATATGTGTGTGATAGGGTAATGGCATCGCGTTTCATTCCTTAATCAGTTCGTTGTCTTGTTGTGTGAAGAGAGGACTGCAATTCATCAATAAGTTTTTGCATGGTCTCGAGACGTTTATCTGTCGCTTCTTTATATTCTGCCAAAGCGCTTAAAAGATCATGCTGTATGTCGCTTTTGACAAGATCAAGCACCTTATTTAAGGGTGCATGGACCATTCTATTGCTTGCATAAAAAAGGACGCGGATTTGCTCCGCGTCCGCAATATCATCAATAGCAGACGGATTATTGATCATTTGAAAAACTCACGACTTTATGGCATAAACAACCGGTACATTAACAGGGCGTGTTTCTGCCTCGCCCGTTGAAGAAATCGTTACCTTATGCGTATGCACTCCAGCAGGTTGTGTATCTTTTGTATAATATGAATTACCAAAAGCAGGATTTCTGCCACCTATTTGACCAACTCTTGTAACCATAGAATAATCATGCTTATGCGTATGTTGACCTGCCTCTTCAATGGTACAAGCATGTGTATGAGATTTAATGCTGTCTTTTTGCACCTCTGCGAAGTCTCTATTTTGATCTAAACCGCGACCATTATCAAAGCCGCGCAAAAACATTCCTCTAAAGTCTGGAACTTTAAAGGTTGTATCGCTGTTTTTTCCCCATTTATCCCCTATCGCCTTGAATAATTGCGGATAATCCTTGCGTTCATAAGTAGCGCCATCACATAAAAGCCAACCGTTTGGCACTTCTTGCATAGCAAAGGTCGCAATAAAACCGCAAGGAAAGGTTTCGACCTTTGGTAGTGGAATGGGGGTAGGGTTTAAAAGATACCAGCCATCAAGACCTTTTGTTGATACGCCATCATTATAGACTATTTCATAAATACCGCCCGTTTGTAACTCACCACCTATCAATGGTACTATCCCCGTGCTGGTGGCTTTATAGAGTGGCTTTGCTCCTATATTATTCATGTTTATTGTTGTCGTACCAATATTTATACCACGCGCCTTAAAGCGGATAATGATATCGTTTTTATATTTCGCTATCGGCGACACCGTCGTCAACGTGATTGATGTTGTTTGTTCCTTTCCATTCACAATAAACTTTGAGTCAAGAGAACCACCATTATCGGCAAGATATTCACGTATACGCTGCATCATGACCCGCGCACTATCATTGACAGAACTAGGCGGCTGCCCTTCTGCCCAATTAATGATACTATCGGAATTGGCATTTTGATCAGCTGTGAGTGACCAGTCATAAATATCAGACATGATAAGCCCCCGTTCTTCTTAATAGCTCTTCGCGCAATTGCTCTTCTTTTTGCCGCCCATAGGAACCAACAGATTGCCGCCTAGAGGGATCAATGAGAGGTGTTAAATCTGTCGGGCTCCCAGTCGATTGTGAGAAACCCGCCATGACTGGTTGCTGTAACATTTGTTGCTGTACCATCTGTGCCTGCTGTTTTTGTCTTTCTTCATTCTCTCTCATTAAATGAAGCAAACCGGAAAAGCCCTTTTTAAGAGCACCTGCATCAATACCTTGTGCTTGTAATGGTGTGGTTTCCATAACCTGTCCTGTTAAATTGTCTCTGCTTTCAGGTGCCATCATTCTGTTTGGGAATGGCGTGTCATATGCCATCAATTGGTTGCCCACTTGATTACCTTGAAGTGTCTTTTGAAGCCTCTCAACCCCACGCAAAGGACCCACCTCGTTTGGTGCCGCTTGTCCATTGCTTTGGTTTTGCTGTATCGTTCTCTTCAAAGCATCTCCCGTTTTATTGTAAAGCCCATAAATATGATTCATAAAATCCCCTGCTGTAGCTTCCATGTTGCCACCGTTGAGTGTGACTGCCTGTCGACCTAAAAGCTGACTTGCTGGAATATGTGGATTTTTGATAAGCTTTACTGCCCCTGCTGGTCCTTGTTGGTGTGCGAGGTAAAGCTCTGCCTCTGATGGCTCTCTGCCTAATGCTGTGGCTAAATAACGCGTATTATCCTTCGTTAACCGTGCCATAGCATCGGTTGCTTGAAAGGGATCAAACTTGTTATTGAGTTGATAGTGTTTTGCTGTTGAATCGAGAAATTGATACAGCCCTCCCGCACTGCTGTTCTTATTTCTTGCATTTGGATTACCATTACTTTCTATCATAGCAACACGTTCAAGAAAACTTTCTGGCAAACCATATTTTTGTGCTGCCTGTGAGATAGCACGCTTCACATTGGGATGAAAATTGATCATTAGTTTATAACCGTTCTATCAACACTGCTATTCAAAAGAATGCCAATAAAATTGAAGAATTTTGTGTGGTCTTCTTTGGTTATTAAGCGTTTCTTTTCTGCTTCATGAAACTTCTTAATTAATTCAACAGCTTTTTCCCTTGCTAACCCAAAATCTCCTTTTTCCCGCGCTGTTATAAGCGCTGCAATATCTCTCTCAGTATCTTTATGGACGCTTGAGAATTTGCGTCCAAATTCTCTTGCGAAATTTTTTACAACTGCCTTGATGAAAGCAATCTTTCCTATACCCATAGTCTGTTGTGCCCCCCTCTCTTCCACTTCACCCATATGGTTTGGCAATCGTGCAAAAAGCTTTGTTCTTTCCACTTCTGGTCGCAACATTTTCATAAGTTGCTTAGCTTTATCCTCGCCAAAAATACGCTGCAACTTTTCTTGACCATTTTGCGTGTCAAACAAACTCAAAAGATTGTGGTCAAAATTCTGTGCATTGCCTGCCGCATGTTCTAGTTGCGACCGTATACCTTTTTGAAAAGCCTCTTTTTCCATCAACCCAAAATCCGAAAGTTGACTGTTAATTGTGTCGAGATTAACGCTCTTCTTCAGTGCTTGCTCTCCCTGCTCGAGGGCATCACCAATAGTACGCTCGTCATAATAAATTTTCCGTGCTTTAGCATAATCTGGAGAGGACGTATCTAAAACGTCCAGAATGCGTTGTTTGAACAGAGTCAAATCTCGAGCATATCCCCATTTTCCTTTGATACGTGCAGATTTAATTTGATCATCCAAAACCTCTTTCATCTTATGTAAAATTCGCATATTCAGCTTTGGATATCCATTGCTCCCTATAACTGTTGCATCCGCTTCATTTGGCATTCGCGCAATTGCTTTTTTATAGGCTTTTTGGAAGGCAGGAGTTTCTTGCAACCGCGATAAATCTTTACTGACAGCATTAGAAATAGGAGAAGCTTTCGCCCTCTCATAAAATGGTTCAGCCTTTTTCTGTGCTTGTTTGATAATCTCTTGCTTTAAATTAAGCGTATCTACTTTTGGACCCATCACATCTGTCAACGCATCCTTTACCCGCAGTGCACTCGCATCTTGTCTAGCTCCCAAACGATTATTCACGAGTGAATAGGTATCGGGGTCTTTTTTTGCTGCTTCAAAAGCTCTCGCAGCAAGCCCATCATGAAGATCAATAATCATTGAATCAGGACCGCGCTGTTTTAACGCTCTCTCAAGCTTATCGACACCTTCATCGCCTAAAGTTTGGCTTACATCCCTAAGCGCTCTATCGCTTATCTGAAATGCTTCTTTTTCTACACCTTGTGTTATTGGTTCAGTTTTACCAAACAATTTTCCAACTGTGTTTTTGAGAGCCGCAGGTGTTTTTTTCACAATAGCAGGCGTTTTTTTAAGTGATCTTGTCGCAAAAGATGTTGCTTTTGATACACCACTGGCAACAAATGGTGTTGCAACGCCTAGCCCTGCACCAAACCCAGCAGACACTAGAGTATCTGCAAACCCTTCCCCCTCACCACTACCTGCTATTCCACCATAAATGGCTCCAGTTTTTGCTGCACGCCCCAAGCTAAATTTTGCCGCCTCTTTACTTGCTACTGCTTTCATTGCTGCTTCACCTGCAGCTTTTGCCGCTGCCCGTTCCGCACCCTCTGCTAAAGCAGATTGCACCGCCCTTTCTCCTGCTGCTAAAGCTTTACTGGTTAGTTGTGCTCCTGCAACACCAGCTCTACCTCCCAGCACAACATCAGCCCCAATTGCCGCACGAGTAGCAGCAGGAGCGCCAAGACCTGGTATTAGAAAAGGAATTGCAGCACCCGTTAAATTCCCTGCAAGAGATGCATAAAAATGATCTCGGTTCGCCGCTCTTTGATAGTCACGCCATCGCTTTGTCACTTCATTATACTTTTTAACTGCTTCTTCATCTCCCATCCAATAATTAATAGGTCCCAGAGGTCCCGAAGCGAATACTCCAGCTATTTCATCATCATACCCCATAGTTAACCCATGAAGAGCTCCCCATCCAAAAGCACCCGCTGCACTTGGATGTGGACCATCTTCCTCTGTTGCACCATTATTTCCTGTAACAGAACCACTTAGCCTTTCCTTATTCTTCGCGAAAAGCTCTTGAAGCTGTTCTGGTGTATAGTCACTTATATGCCCAATGACTCTTGTGTTTTTACGATTAATAAGAGGAGGGATTACTTCAGCCATTGGTTTGTTTCTCCTTAATGCGTCCATCTCTATCAACGAACAACATGCCTTCCGGCAATGCTTCTATCTGTTTTTCTAGTGGATCATTTGACTGTGCATGATTTCCCTTATAAGCATCTTGCCCATAGGCGGCTCGAACGAGCTCGTTTGTTGCTTCTGCACCACCAAAAAGAATTGCGCGCGTTGCTGCATTGGATTTGTTGAAAGTGTCAATAACTGTTTTTAACGACTTCTTCATTTGCTCTGCAGAAAGATCTTGATACAGTGCCGCTACAGAATTTTGCAAGGTTTGCAATTCCATATTAGACAAGTTTCCAAAGCCAGATGCGCCATTTGGTGAAAATGCTTTTGCTTTTCTCAAGGCATCAATCCCAATATTCGCCTTTAATGAATCAAGCATATGCCCGAAATCTTTTGCCTTAAAACCAGGTATGAATGACTCTATAGAACCCGTGAAACCAACAACATGCGGTTGTTCCTCAACAATTTTTAGCAATTCTTTAGATGCTGAGAGTATACGATTTGACCTGTCTGCTGTTTCCAGAATTCGCATTTGCATTTGTTGGTTTTTACGCTCCTCCTCCTTCTGTTCTTGAATTAATTTATGTTCTGAACCACTGCCTGCAATTGGCACCGCACGTATGCCACCAAGTGCATTTTCATCCTTAACATACATATAACCTGATTCAGGCTTTGACAGCATGCCATCAGTATTTCCCCCTAATCCAGAAGCAGTGGAACGTTGTCCCCCTTGGACTGGGATAATTTTCCCTGTGCTTGTTGAGACTTGGAAAGTCATATCCTCAGGCAATCCTTGCTCTGCCTTTTCTTCTGATGTCAATGTTCTATAGCCTTCTTGAGGGCTTAACGTGTTGCCTATAACTTTCATGGCAAGATCTGGATATTGCATGATTGCTTGTGCGTCTTTATCACTATATCCTTTAGAGCGTAAAAACTCAAAAATTGGTCTATTTTGAGCACGTACATTATTGCCCTGCCGCATAACAAGCGCCGCATTTGAAAAACTTTCCTGTGGTGTCTTTCCTGATGCTAACCCTGCAAAAAAATCCATGAGATGCTCGGAAAATTCTGATTTTCTAAAACGCTCCCATAAGCTGCTTGGATTTGCATCTTTATGAATAAAGTTCCCAACGGCGTTTACATAATCGGTTGCCTGTTCTGGCATATCATTTGCTTTTAAATGCTCCTCTTCTGGTAAGTGTGCATTCAAATGTTTTTCTTCTCCTATAGGTGCATCAAAAAGCTTTTCCTCATCATTTCCAGAATCGTTTTTCAAAGAGTTTGCCGCTATAGATTTCTCATTAAGTTGAGCAATATAATCCATCACATCTTTTTGCTGTCGCCCAGCTTCATCCCCACTATACTGATCAATGTTCCCAACAAGTGGAGATTGAGGAATCATTGATGCAACACCTCCCTGATCTGAGAAGTCATACTTTTGTTGCTCTGGCGCCTCTTGTACCTTAACAGTATCCTTTGAAACATCCGGCAATGGAGGCATTTGGCGCTTTAAATCATCTGTAGACATAATCAATTCTGCTGGCGTTTTTTTCCCAGCTTGTTCTGTCCCTGCTTGAGAACCACGAATAAGCTCTGTAGGACTCAATTTTTGTGGAGTATTATCCCCATTGCTCACATCAAAAGAGTTTGTGCTAAAAGCAGCAAGTTCCAACGCTTTACGCTTTCTATAAGCTTTTTCACGCTCTAATGCATTTAATTCTTCTCGCCAAAACATCACTGCACCCTTTCCATCTCAAAGCCAAGCTTGCTATAATCCACATGCAAAAAACCTGTCGCCTTATGCAAGAAAACAGCTTCTGGCTTTGACTTCAAAACATCCTGTGCCATCACCCCGCGATAGCGCTCTGGGTGCCCCTTGTAGTTGTATTCATAGAGTTTATAGCCATTTCTCTGCCCAGCTTCTCTGATGTTTTCTTTTGCTCTGATATCACTAAGCCCAGCAAAAGTACCAAGGATAGTTCCAACATTTCCAACAATCTCCCACGGATTAGGTTTTGGCTGTGGAGTCAATGTCGTCCTTTGTCCTGTTTGCGTTCCGTAATTTCCAGCAACAGCTCCACCAGCTGCGAGCAACTTACTTAACTGGTCCCAATCAAGATTGTTCTGCTGTTCCCATTTTTGCCGCTCTTCATCCAATTGCCGTTGATGATTGGCATCAAGTACACTCCCTCCCGTCAACGCATTAAGATTTGCCTGACCTTGACCTTGAAAGAAGTTATTGGCACCCGCCAACTGATTTTGATTTGCTTGGTCAATGAGACCATTGGCATTCATCATGTTGTTGACATCTTGGTTATATTGCTGTGATAAAGCTTGTGTTGCTATGCCCCCCAATTCATCAGCCAAAACCCCAGTATGCGCCCCAGAACCATAACGCCCAGCACCTGCCAATGAACTATTAATAGAATTTGTTGCCTTATTTAATGTGTTTTGAAGCGCTTCATCAAAGTAAGGGTTATTGCCTATTTGTTGCCCTGAAGCCATGTTCTTTAAGTTTTGGCTTGTTGCATTTTGCCCTGTCGCTATTCCATTTAAAGTGTTGTTATCATAGTTATGCGTATTATTGCTAAGCCCATTAATCGCATTCTTTGTTTGATCACTTAAACCCGCAACACGCTGCCCGTCATAAACGGCTTTTCCGCTGCCTTGGTTATAAAAAGTCATGGCATCTTGAGCTGCGTGTTCAAAAATACCTTTTGCCCATGCAGGGGGTGCATTTGTTTGCGTGGTATTTTGCGTTGTCTGAATTGGTTTTGAACTTTTTCCCATGTTAAAGCTGCTTTCTATATTCTAAAAGATTAACGAGATATCCATGCGATTTAAGAGATTTTTCCCACCCTCGCCTGCCTATGATGACAAGCTCTTTTGCCCCTTTTTTCTTGTAATAAGCTTCAATCTGAGTAATAAGCTTTGTTAAGGGCGCTCCTCCCTTTCCACCAAGTGTTCAAGGCATTGATTTATAATCATAATCTAGCGTTATTCATATTGAATGAGAACCCTGAATAACGTAAGATTCTCTCATCTTAAATCTGTGTATCTTGAATCAATCAAAATCACTTGCTTGCACGTCACAAGCGGGGTTGATGTGTGGGTAAAAACTATAGCAGAAAGGAGTAAAAATGGTTCTTATGAATCGTCTTAATGCAAGGGCTGTCTCAACATTGGGAGCTGGCAAATATAATGATGGTGCCGGCTTGCTTCTTCATAAGCGTAAAGATGGAGGTGCTCAATGGCTGTATCGTTATACCATTCATGGGCGGCGTCGCGAAATGGGCTTGGGTGCTTTAAGAGATGTCTCTTTAAAACAAGCCCGTGAATTGGCAACTGGGTGGCGGGCTGTTTTACGTGAAGGGCGTGACCCTATTAAAGAACGTAATAAACAAAAGCGTGAGGCAATAAGCAATCTCCATTACTTAAAAGATATTGCACTAGATACTTTTGAAACTCGTAAAGC